>NZ_SGXU01000638.1:0-269 GCF_005435015.1 Halorubrum sp. SP9 | reverse complement strand
GTGTACACCTCGGTCGCCGGGCTCGGCGACGCCGCGCGGGCGTCGTCGGCCGCGTCGATGGGCGAGGAGAACTGGGTGCTGCCGGTCCCGTTGAACGACTGGCCGTCCGAGAGGACGATGTTGCGCTTGTCGGCGCTCGCGCGGCCGTTCGCGTCGATCTCGGCCTGCGCGTCGTCGACGCCCTCACCGATGTAGGTGCCCGTCGCGATGCCGCTCGCGTTCGAGAACGGGTTGGGGTTGCCGTCGTTGGTACCCGGCAACGAGGGCTC
>NZ_SGXU01000063.1:0-3617 GCF_005435015.1 Halorubrum sp. SP9 | reverse complement strand
TCGAACAAGCTCTCAAACAGTGATCCCCGCGCCGTCATCGGATTCAACAAAGCAGATCGTTCAGATTGTACTTGTTGTGGCGCTTGTCGTTCTTGTCTTCCGGCAACGCGACGCATGAACCACTCAACCTAGTATTAAATTAGAGGATGAGGCGGACAACTTTGAGTGCCTATGCCAGAGTTCGACCGCCTCAGCGAACGTATTATGTGGGTTGACTTGTCGTTTGTGGAATGAGAACGATCTCTGCGGTGGGCGATTAGAGTAGGGATCTGCTGTCATTTGGCTGGTACAGTCTGTCGCCGCAGTGACCGCTGCTAATACCCGCGCATTCTCTGAGGCGTTGTCCCTGAGTGAGACCCAACGGCGAACTGTCGTCGTCCGTGGATTTCACGTCCCAGATAGAGTACTCGATGTGGTGTCGCAGTCAATACTGTGTGACACCACTATACGACCTTGCTAGCGTGAGCCGCCGAAGTCGGACTCGGCATCCGCCGCTGCGACGTACGCATCATTGACGGGTGGTTCTCGCCACGTACGAAGCGTCCTGCGAGGCGGCCGGGTTCAGTAAGCGGGGGCAGTGAGTCTGTATAGAGATCCTTGACCGTGAGGATCCAGATATCAAGTATCTGGGAAAGCATCCACGCCCGGTTTGTTACGCCCCACGCAACGACGAGGACAGGCATCGCCTCGGCGAGCCCCTCCGATACGGTGATCTTGTACTGCCCGTTCGCCCCCTGACTAACTCTCGTTTTCGCCATCTCCGTATAAGCCTGTAGTTAGGCCTATTCTTAGTCCTCATACTGGTGTTCAGAAAACCCCCGTTTCCTGAACACCTTGCCCGGTACACAATCCGCTTATCTGTAGAAGATCGTTGATGGCTTGCCTTCTTGCGGTGTGATGAATTTCTCACGAGTTCACGGGCTACTTCGAGGGGAGAGGGAGCGTCTGACACTGTTTGGGAGCTGATCCGGTTGTTGAAACCGGCCCAGCAGTGCTCCTTCGCTTCAAAATTAGAGACTCTGTGACTTATAGCTCAGGCGAGCGAGGCGAAAGTACTGTTCCGGGACAGCAGCGTGACCGTATGTCCCGCAGGGGTTGAGGTCGGAGTCTCCAGCTTGTATTATGCTGATCCGCCGACCCACTATTCGTCGGCCTGCTCCTTCTCCCTCACGAGATTGGGAGCTTCGAAGTCCACGACCTCGTCGATATCTGTAGTGACCCAGATCAAGAAGCGGTTTTCGGATTTGACGATTCCATTAACCCCTTCGCCATTAACGGTTGTTGCTTGATCCACGTCTTCTGGAGCCACGTCGCGGACTTGGAACAGTTCATCAACCATCCAGCCGACGGCACCGCTCCCATCGGTCTCGTCGTCGTCGAACACCACAATCCGTTCGCGGGGTCCTTTCTCGTCGATCGAAAAGAGTGTCTTCGGATCAACAATCGTTGTCGTACGTCCTCGCAGGTCCATTACGCCTTCAACGTGGTCAGGGGAATTAGGGATCCGCGTGAGCTTGCCGGCGTCAACGATTTCGTCGATGATCCCGATATCCAGACAGTACGTCCCGTTGCCCAAGCCAAACTCCAGCACTTTGGTGGGTTCAGCTTCAGTTTTTGTGACTGACATAAAGAGTCTGTGGTGAAGACACAAATAACTGTACCCCTAAAATTATTAGCTTTGATTGCCAGACCCGTAAAATCGTCTTGACTCCCACTCTTCTCGTGGAGGTTGTTGGCACGGGTTCCCTTTATAAACCTCACTCAGTAGGTAGTCGGCAGAGCTACTGTGGTACGAGATATCTCACAGAAGTGGTGTATCTCGAAATCGCAAGAACTCTCTCCATCAACAATGTGCTATACAAGAACAAATCAAACATGATAATCCTCAGAAAGTGTTATAGAACTGGTGGCAAAGTAACAGGTAATGACTCTCGTTTCGGAACAACAGATTCAGGTTCTCCACGTTGACGATGAGCCGTCTCTTACAGACCGGACTGCGACGTTTCTCGAACGTGAGGATGATAAATTCACTGTTGAGACAGCAAACAGCGGTAACGAGGTTCTAGAACGGGTTGATAGTCACCTACCCGACTGTATTGTCTCGGACTACAACATGCCCGGCATGGATGGCTTAGAACTCTTACAAGGTGTCCGTGAGAACAATCCAGACCTCCCGTTCATTCTCTTTACCGGCAAGGGCAGTGAAGAGGTAGCCAGTGAGGCGATCTCTGCCGATGTAACAGACTATCTTCAGAAGGGAACAGGTTCAGAGACGTACGAACTCTTGACCAACCGAATTCGGAACGCGGTCAACACCCGACGTGAGGCCGAGCGCGCTGACAGACAGGAAGAACTGATGCGCCTGACAGAGTTTGCGGGCAACACCGGCGGGTTCGAATTCGACAGAGAGAGTGGTAGGGTCTTGCTGACCGTTGGTGCCCGTCGAATTATCGAGCGTCCCAACCTAACTGAAATCCCTGTTGAAGAGGCGATAGAATTGTTCCACCCGGATGACCGCGAAGAAGTTCAGCAGGCACTCGAGAAGGGTTTCGAAGCAGGTGATAAACTACGAGACACGTGGCGACTCCATCCAGGCGGCAGCGACGAGCGTCTCTTGGACGTTACGATCACTCCAGTCGTGGAATCTGGAGAGCAGGTAACGAAGCTCCGTGGGGCAGTCAACGACATCACTGAGAAAAAAACACGTGAACGACAGTTAACCGAACTGAACCGGGCTACACAGGCACTCCTAGAGGCAGAAACCAGACAAGAGGTCGCTGATATTGGCGTTGAGGCTGCCAGTGATATCCTCAATTTCAAGGCAAATGCTATCCACATCTCCGAAGCTGACGACACTCAGCTGGTTCCCGTGGCACAGACGGATGATCTAAACTCGCTCATCGGAAATATACAACCACTTCCTGTGACGGACAGTATCGCGGGACGAGTCTACCGCGACGGCGAACCAGCAGTAATAGCAGATGTACAGCAAGATTCGGACAGCCACAACACCGGAACTGATCTCGCTGGTCACTTATATCTGCCACTTGCTGATCATGGGGTACTGATCGCTGGCTCCGAGAAGCGAGCAGCCTTCGATCAACAGGACACCGCGCTCGGAGAACTACTGGCAGGGAGTCTCATAGCAGCACTTAATCGCGTCGAACACGAGCAGACTACTCGCCAACGACAGCAGGAACTCGCGCTGTTATTCGAGGAATCCCCACTTGGGGCCGTCCAGTGGGACAACACATTCCGATTCGAACGGCTGAACGCACGGGCTGAAGAAATCCTTGGATATGGTGAGCAAGAGATACGCGGCGAACCATGGAAGACGATTGTCGCCGCCGATGACCATGACAAAATTGGCACTGTCGTCGAGAGCCTCCTCAATGCCAATGGCGGAGAACACGCACTCAATCGGAACGTCCGAAAGGACGGCGAAGTATTCACCGGTGAGTGGCACAGCCGTGTTGTTACCAACGCAGAAGGGGACGTACAGTCGGTCTTTTCAAAGTTTCAGGACGTCACCGAGCGCGAGAACCGCAAGCGAGGATTAGAATGCTGTGTTGAATAGATGCTGAGTCACGGTTACAGCGGCTCACACAGTGGTTCTA
>NZ_SGXU01000637.1:0-269 GCF_005435015.1 Halorubrum sp. SP9 | reverse complement strand
ATCCACGCGATTGAGCCGCCACCGGCACCAACCGTATGGATATCGATCATCGGCACGTTAACCGGGTACTCGCCGACCTCCACGTCGGTGGCAACCATCGGGTCGCCGCCTTCGACGAGCGAGACATCGCACGATGTCCCGCCCATATCCATCGTAATCAGGTTCTCGATGCCGGCGAGCCCAGCGACGTAACTCGCCCCCTGAACGCCAGCTGCCGGGCCCGAAAGCAACGTGTTGACCGGGCGTGTCCGCGCGATGTCGGCGGTAAT
>NZ_SGXU01000636.1:0-270 GCF_005435015.1 Halorubrum sp. SP9 | reverse complement strand
AAGCACAGAGCGTGAACGTCTCGATCGACCCGAGCGAAGTGAGCGTGAAAGAGATCAATCAGCTCTACATCGAAGCGTGGAAGAAGGGCGTCAAGAGCCTCTACTATCAGCACAGCGTGAACGCCGCACAGAAGTTCAGTCGAGACATTCTCGAGTGTCGGGCCTGTGAGAGCTGATCGCTCCTCGTAGTCGGCCTGCCCGTTACCCCGGTCCCTCCGTCTTCGAATCCAGGTCGCCGTCGGGCTGCTCCGGGCTGTCGACCCCGAGAAC
>NZ_SGXU01000635.1:0-271 GCF_005435015.1 Halorubrum sp. SP9 | reverse complement strand
CAACTCGGGGACGAACTCCGGCGCGCGGCAGTCGCGAACGTCGCGAACCCGGCGGTCCCGATGAATATCACCCCGGAGAGGATGACCCAGAACCCGAGGCTCTTCTGTGCGCCGATGACGATCCGGTTGAACACGTGGTCCGCGACCTGCCGACTGACAAACAGCGAGATCAACGCGGGCAGGAGGATAATGACACCGGCCCATCGGAACAGGTCGCCCTCCGAATCGACGCTGAACGCCGGCGACTGCGCGAGCGGGTTGCTCTGGTGCT
>NZ_SGXU01000634.1:0-271 GCF_005435015.1 Halorubrum sp. SP9 | reverse complement strand
GTGAGACAATAGGTAGCGACGCTGATGCGCTCACTAGCGCGACCGCAACGAGGCTGAGCCCGAGTGCGCTGCCCCAGTCACGGGCCCACAGATTAAAGGAGGCAGGGTCGTCTGGATATGGTAGCTCGGGTGTGTGCTCTGTCATTGTGTGCTGATTGCTGCTGCTTGTCGGTGCGCAAGGACCTGCTGGATACGTGAGGAGGGTGCCACCTCAAACGCACTGACCCGAGGATGCCGCTCGAGGTCACGCCGAACCTCTTCGAACTCGCGA
>NZ_SGXU01000633.1:0-271 GCF_005435015.1 Halorubrum sp. SP9 | reverse complement strand
CACTCTTTGAGATGTGAGGAAACAGGAGCGTCAACAGCAGTAATATTTCGGAATGTACCACTCGCCGTTTCGTGGAACTGAAGAACATCAGAGCTTGCCTCAACAGATACGTCCTTATAATCTCCACTAGCACCGTTCGCGGAGAACCGTATTGTTGGATTATCGCTTGTCGAAGTGAGCAGGATGCTGACGGAGAACGTATCAGAAGGTTGTGGGTAGTTTTTCAGGCCGCGAGATGACACCAAGACTTGAGGGTTCGAGTCTGTGATAC
>NZ_SGXU01000632.1:0-272 GCF_005435015.1 Halorubrum sp. SP9 | reverse complement strand
GAGTCCGACACCGACGACGACCTCTGGTTCAGCAAGGTCCGCGAGGCGAGCCAGGAGGACTACCAGTCCGTCATCGACGTCGCCAACGAGCTCGGCGTCGGCACGGACATCTTCGACCAGTAAGGCCCCGTCTCCAACTTCGGATCACTTTTCACCCGATCCCTCCCCTTTCGGACAACGTCACACGCTATGCCAACGATCGAATTCGAAAACGTCACCAAGAGATACGGCGAGGACACCGTCGCCCTCGACGACGTATCGTTCACCATCTC
>NZ_SGXU01000631.1:0-273 GCF_005435015.1 Halorubrum sp. SP9 | reverse complement strand
CTCAAACGACGGTGTTCGCGAGTCGGCTGTCGTCACGAGACAGTAGAAGTGAAACCCCGCGAGGAGTGACCCCCTTCGCACTTTTTCGCGGAACGGCCTTCAACGGCCCGCCCGCACGTACCTATGAGTCAAGTTACGATTGAGTACCACGGTGAGTCTGTATCGCTACCAGCAACCAAAGAGAATCAAGCACGTCTCTCCGAAGCCAACGACGAGATAGCGTCGCTGTTCAGAGACGCACGAAAAGAGAAACTGAAAGAGACTGTTGAGGAG
>NZ_SGXU01000630.1:0-274 GCF_005435015.1 Halorubrum sp. SP9 | reverse complement strand
CCGCGGCGTCGGTCTCGACGCTGATCACGTCGGGAGCCGTGTCGGGACTGGTGTAGTATTCGCGTGCCGTCTCCGGTTTGCGGGTGAACCCGTCGCGACCGTCGTTGTACTGGACGAACGGCTCGATCTCGGAGTCGACGTGGGCCGTGAAGAACTCCATGGCTGCTTCGAGACAGGCCTGGATAGCCTTCGGGTCAGGCGTCGGGGAGAGCCGTAGCGAGTCAGGGTCTCGCCCGTGGATCTCGCTGTTGGGCGCAGTTCGGGATTCCTCGTA
>NZ_SGXU01000629.1:0-276 GCF_005435015.1 Halorubrum sp. SP9 | reverse complement strand
CCCTGAACGGGAAATCCGCTTAGTGAAGAACCCAGATGGCCAGTGGACGGCTCGTGATCTCCGTGTTGGAGTGACTGCGCAAGCGAAAAGTCGGGACGAAGCACTTGATACTCTTGATGCCGTCATTGCGGCGGTCGAAGGCGATGGCGGGCGCTCTCCAACCGACGAGGAAATACGTGACCTCGGTGTTGATCCTGAAGTCGCTCGGTCACAGAGCGATAATCTTCCCGATGTCTTACAGTAGCGATGGTAACGCGGGACTTTTCTGGTGAAGAC
>NZ_SGXU01000628.1:0-276 GCF_005435015.1 Halorubrum sp. SP9 | reverse complement strand
GGGAAACCGCGCCGGAACCGGCCGGTCGAGGCGGTGGTCGAGCGCGGTCACGGGGACCGGTCGGGGTCCGTGGTTCGAGCGCTCTCCCCGAAGACGGGGACGGACTCGTCCGGTTCCCCGGTCAGAACGGCGGGCTGTAGTCCTCGTACTCGTCCATCTCGTCCATCTCGTCGGTCTTCGACGGCATCACCGCGGCTCGCGGACCGCCGGACCGCACGACTTCGACGTCTTCGAGACCGTCGACGCTCTCCGGCAGGCGGCGCTCGATGGCCTTCA
>NZ_SGXU01000062.1:2263-3822 GCF_005435015.1 Halorubrum sp. SP9 | reverse complement strand
CTCCTACCTATGCTGCACATCGGCGACCACGTCTCAGCGACAGCCTGCAGTAAAGCTCTATAGGGTCTTCGCTTCCCCTTGGGGGTCTCCAGACTCCGCACTGGAACGTACAGTTCACCGGGTCCAACGTTGGGACAGTGGCGCTCTCGTTTATCCATTCATGCAAGCCGCTACTGAAGCGGCAAGGTACTACGCTACCTTAAGAGGGTCATAGTTACCCCCGCCGTTGACGGGTCCTTCGTCCTCTTGTACGAGGTGTTCAGATACCCGCACTGGGCAGGATTCAGTGACCGTACGAGTCCTTGCGGATTTGCGGTCACCTGTGTTGTTACTAGACAGTCGGAGCGCCCGAGTCACTGCGACCTGCTCCTCAGAGAGCAGGCATCCCTTCTTCCGAAGGTACGGGACTAACTTGCCGAATTCCCTAACGTCGGTTCTCCCGACAGGCCTTGCCTTGCGCTGGCAGAGCACCTGTGTCGGATCTCGGTACGGACATCGCGCTTGCCTTTTCACGGGCCCTATGTACGGCTGACTTTCGCTGTTTCGCGTTTCGCTCGCTTCGTGCCGTGACGGCGTCCACGAGTTTCCACGATTCGACCGGGCGAGTGCCCGGCTCAGCGTTCCACACGGCGTCGGCGTTTACTGCACGATGGCGCTGGAATATTAACCAGCTTCCCGTCGGTGTAGTCAAGTTGTGGTACACCTTAGGACCGGCTAACCCTCGGCTGATCTGCAGTGCCGAGGAACCCTTGCTCTTCAGGCCGTCGAGGTTCTCACCCGACTATCGCTGCTACTGTGACCAGGATTGTCGTTACTGGACGGTCCACACGAGCTCTCGCCCGGGCTTCCGTCCGACCAGTACGCCAACCTACGCGGTCGCCCTGTGACGGGCGCGGCCAGGTCTCGGTGGTAGATTTGAGCCCCGATCATTTTGGGCGCCTCAAACCTCGGCCGGTAAGCTGTTACGCTTTTCTTAGCGGGTAGCTGCTTCTAAGCTCACCTCCCGGCTGTTTAGGGCTTGAGACCACCTTCGAATCGCACTTAATCTACACTTTGGGACCTTAACCCGGCTCTGGGTTGTTCCCCTCACGGTACACAGGCTTACCCCGCGCACCGGACTCCCTCCGTCTGCGACGCCTGCGGGTTTGGAGTTCGACAGGATGGCCGACTCCTCTCGGAGGCGGGTCATCCAATCGGTAGCTCTACCCCGCGGGCTATCTCGGGAGAGGTCATGCTTCGACATGTTTCGGTTGGAACCAGCTGTTGCCAGGCTCGATGGGCCTTTCACCCCTACACACGAGTCACGAGAGGGTATTGTAGAACACCAACTCTAACAGGCCTCCACGTGGCTTTCGCCACGCTTCACCTTGCTCGCGCGTAGATCGCCTGGTTTCGGGTCGCACCCGATTGACTCCCCGCGCTTGAACACGGTGGCCCTCGCACGAATGTGCTGCGGCCGTATCGGTTTCCCTGCGCCTTCCCCGGTTCACGGGTTAGACTCGCCAATCAAGTGCACTCCCTGGGTCGTTTTTCAAAACGCACGACACGACGCCGGCTCG
>NZ_SGXU01000062.1:0-2163 GCF_005435015.1 Halorubrum sp. SP9 | reverse complement strand
AACTCTCCGAAGAGAGTGCTGACGGTGTCAGAAATACTCGTCAGAGTATTCCGACTGTATATGGTTCACTGACGTTCCACGAACTCGGATGAGTTCAGTGGACGTCTGGATCGCACGTATACACGGTTGTCATTGAATCGCCCCGGGTGTGACGGGGCGTTCGTCGAACCCTTCCCATCCGCGGTTTCCCGGGATGGTGCATCGGTCGTCGTGTTCGATCCGAGTCGCGTCTCCCATATAAGGGGACGGATTCGGACCGAACGGACATGGACTCACTGGGATTCGAACCCAGGGCATCCTCCTTGCAAGGGAGGCACTCTACCGCTGAGCTATGAGCCCACCTTCCCGCGTGGGGAAGGTCTGGTGTGTGTCGTGTTGTGTGGGCCGTGGTCGTTCTGCGGTGTCCAAGCCGGTGGGTGGACGGACGGACACAGGCCAATGCGAATGAGTAGTGACCGTCGGTGTGACGGTCGTAAGGTGAGCCTCCCGTGTGGGAGGTCTCGGGTCGGTGGAGGTGATCCAGCCGCAGATTCCCCTACGGCTACCTTGTTACGACTTAAGCCCCCTTGCGAAGCCCAGATTCGACGTGCGTGGCACGCCTCATCCGGACCTCACTCGGGTGCTTTGACGGGCGGTGTGTGCAAGGAGCAGGGACGTATTCACCGCGCGCTTATGACACGCGATTACTACCGAATCCAGCTTCATGTGGGCGAGTTGCAGCCCACAATCCGAACTACGATCGAGTTTCTGAGATTACCGTCTCCTTTCGGAGTAGGAACCCTTTGTCTCGACCATTGTAGCCCGCGTGTTGCCCAGCACATTCGGGGCATACTGACCTACCGTTGCCCGTTCCTTCCTCCGTGTTAGCCACGGCGGTCCCCCTACTGTCCCCAGCTACCTCGCGGTACTGCTGGCAAGTAAGGGTGCGGGTCTCGCTCGTTGCCTGACTTAACAGGACGCCTCACGGTACGAGCTGACGGCGGCCATGCACCTCCTCTCTGAGGCTCGGATAAGGTCATCAACCTGATCGTCATTACCACAGTCGATGCTGGTGAGATGTCCGGCGTTGAGTCCAATTAAACCGCAGGCTCCTCCGGTTGTAGTGCTCCCCCGCCAATTCCTTTAAGTTTCATCCTTGCGGACGTACTTCCCAGGCGGTCTGCTTAGCGGCTTCCCTACGGCACAGCACCCACTCGTAGTGGGAGCCACACCTAGCAGACATTGTTTACGGCCAGGACTACCCGGGTATCTAATCCGGTTCGAGACCCTGGCTTTCGTCCCTCACTGTCGGATCCGTTCTCGCGACGTGCTTTCGCCATCGGCGGTCCGTCCAGGATTACGGGATTTCACTCCTACCCCGGACGTACCCGTCGCGCCTTCCGGTCCCAAGCCACGCAGTTTCTACCGGGCGCCCACCTGTTGAGCAGGTGGATTTCCCGATGGACTTGCGCGGCCAGCTACGGACGCTTTAGGCCCAATAAGATCGGCCATCACTTGGGCTGCCGGTATTACCGCGGCGGCTGGCACCGGTCTTGCCCAGCCCTTATTCTGGCACCGCCTTAGGGTGCCGAAAAGCACAGGCGCTATGCCTGTGCACTTGGGATCCCCCTATCGCACTGTCGTGCAGTGTAAAGGTTTCGCGCCTGCTGCGCCCCGTAGGGCCCGGAATCTTGTCTCAGATTCCGTCTCCGGGTTCTCACTCTCATGACCCGTACCGATTATTGGCACGGTGGGCCGTTACCCCACCGTCTACCTAATCGGCCGCAGCCACATCCTTCGGCGCCGGAGCGTTTGGCATACCACTCATTCCAGTGGTGGTATGATATACACTATTAGCCTCAGTTTCCCGAGGGTATTGTGTTCCGAAGGGTAGTTTGGCCACGTGTTACTGAGCTATTCGCCACGAGTGTGAACTCGTGCGACTAGCATGGCTAAATCGGATCCCAATAGCAATGGCCTCCGGCAGGATCAACCGGAATGAATATCCTTCAGGCCTGATTCCCGGCCTGAAGGGGGTGTTGGCGGGTGTCAACGTAGTGTTGACACACCATTGCATTGGTCTGTGTGGTGTCCGGGCCAGCCAGCGACTTGGATGACACCGAACGACCACGGCTCACATCAGATCACCGCTTACGCCGGAGCGCAGGGGGCGTGATCCTCATC
>NZ_SGXU01000627.1:0-276 GCF_005435015.1 Halorubrum sp. SP9 | reverse complement strand
CGGGCGCCGCCGGCCCGAGAGGAATCGTCTTTCGGGAGACACGCCCGCGGCCGTCTCGTCGTTCGAGAAGCGAAACAGTCGGAACGGGAATTGAATGACCATATTTCGAAAACATATAGTACGAAATATGAAACTACCATGGGTTTTATATACCTTTGTCCAGTGTGAGTGTGTGTAACATGGTGTTCCAGACGAGGGCTCGTGACCGTCGCATCGGTTCGACGAATCCGGTGAACGCCTGTACCGGCGCCTCCGAGCGCGTGCGACGAGGATTCC
>NZ_SGXU01000626.1:0-276 GCF_005435015.1 Halorubrum sp. SP9 | reverse complement strand
GGCGCCCGCGTTCTGGAGGAAGTCGATGAACTGCCGGGTGCCGAGCTCGACGAGGTCGATCTTCGTCGTCTCGTTGTAGGTCGTCCCATTGATCGTGATCGGGTCGCTGCTGACCACGCCGCCGTACTGGTTGTACAGCATCGAGCCCGAGAAGTCGAGCGTCAGCATGATGTCGACCGGCCGCGCGGCGTCGTAGACGTTGTCGCAGTCCTCGTCGTACCAGAGCCGCGCGTTGATCGCGTCGCCGAGGTCGCCCATGTTGTCCGGGTCGACGAT
>NZ_SGXU01000625.1:0-279 GCF_005435015.1 Halorubrum sp. SP9 | reverse complement strand
GTTCGGGCGCCCGATGAACTCGCCCTCGGCGTCGCGCACGACGATCGACGTGTAGGCCGGGACGACGAGCGACGTCGCCTCGAAGCTGACGGCGTTGTCGACCGGAGAGGGGAACAGCGCCGGGAGCGCCGGCGAGAGCTCCGGTTCGCGGTCAACGCGGAACTCCATCTGCTCGCCCTCGATCACGTCGCGGACCGTGAGCGTCGTCCCGTTGACCTCGAACCCGATACGCTCGTCCGAAACCCCGTCTTTCACGAGTTTATTCTGGTTCGCCAACAC
>NZ_SGXU01000624.1:0-279 GCF_005435015.1 Halorubrum sp. SP9 | reverse complement strand
GTTACCCCAATTATAGAAGATCCACAGCTGGACCGTGGAGACGATTTATGGTTAGATATCTATTTTTCAGGTAATGGTAGCATAGATCACAACAAGCTACACATTCAGTTCCCATTTGCTGACGTTTTTGAGGACGGTGGAAGCGAATTTGTTCAAACAATTAGCGACAATGGTGGCACCGACAAGATTAGAGAAAATGCCTCTAACGTCGGTTATACTATCGGATTGAAAGAAGCCCATTTTCAATATGACGAATCATCTGATTCACCAGAGGAGTTC
>NZ_SGXU01000623.1:0-281 GCF_005435015.1 Halorubrum sp. SP9 | reverse complement strand
CGAGCAGCACCTGCGAGTAGAGCCATCCCGCCCACCACGCCGGGCCGAGCTCCCGGACCAGCACCGTCTCGGAGCCGTACGCGGCGAGTTCGGTGCCGGTGCGGACCAGTCCGTGGTAGTCGTTCGTCCAGCTCAGCAGCGTCAGCGCGGCGAGCGGGGCGGCCAGCGCGAGGATCCGGCGCCGCGAGACCCACGCGTCGTACCCGAGGTAGGAGGCGACGAACGCGACGGCCGCGACCGGCGTGACGGCGGTCGCGGGGTACTGGACGTTGAGCCAGAAC
>NZ_SGXU01000622.1:0-281 GCF_005435015.1 Halorubrum sp. SP9 | reverse complement strand
CCTACACCGGCATCGCGCGCGAGCTCGACGTCGACCGACGCGTCGTCGACTCGACGACCGACGCGATCCTGGCCGACCCCGAGCTGAAGCGCATCTTCACCAACATCTCGTCGGTGCCGAGCCTGATGGACTTAGCGCCCGTCTTAGACCTCACGGTGCTCACCATCGAGGTCGCGGCCGCCGACGAGGCCGGGATCGTCGCCGAGGTCACCGGAATCTTGGCCGACCGCGGCGTCTCGATCCGACAGGTGCTGAGCGAGGACCCCGAGTTCACCGACGAC
>NZ_SGXU01000621.1:0-282 GCF_005435015.1 Halorubrum sp. SP9 | reverse complement strand
CGACCGCGAGAAGGCGGTCGGGCACGGCCACGTCTCCGAGCTCTTCTACCCCGACGGCCGCCGCGCCGACACGCTCGCGGACAAGGTCCTCGACGCGCCGGCGAACGCCGACGAGGTGTACGGCGTCGAACCCTGTGACTCCGCGCGCGACCGCTACCGCGACACCAGCACGATGGTCGACCGGCACGGCGAGGAGCGCCACATCGAGTTCACGGCGACCGCGCTGTACGACGACGGCGAGCTCGTCGGCGTGACCGAGGTCGTCATCGACCGGACGGAGAC
>NZ_SGXU01000620.1:0-282 GCF_005435015.1 Halorubrum sp. SP9 | reverse complement strand
ACTCGTGGGGTAGAGCCCAGAGAGTTGCTGGCGGAACTCGCGCTCTTCAACGGTGTCCGGGAGACCGACGTAGAAACGGAGTTCTCCATTGGTGAACACGACTTCGAAGCTGTACTTTTTGGGGCGAGTACCCATGCCAGCTTTCTTTTTCAACGGGTGTTGGGTGACGCCCTCTTCGTGGAGACTGGAAATCAGTTCGGTGGCGTACTCAAGCCCATCCTCATTTCGGTCGGGGCGAATTCGTGTGAGTGTTCCTGGGTATGATTCTGCGGCACTGTGAAT
>NZ_SGXU01000619.1:0-283 GCF_005435015.1 Halorubrum sp. SP9 | reverse complement strand
AGTATCGCTTGAGTCGTCCCGCCACGTTCCAATCAGACGCACCAGATTCGCCCGTGAGACGTTTTGTTGGTGGGGGTAAGGGGATTGGTCTCGATTGAGTTCAAATGCGTCTCAGAGCGCCACAGAGCCTCGTGTCCAATTTGGCAGTCGAACAACGTGGCAGAGGATTTCAGGAATTTATTCTATATTTCTGGTATATTCAAATTTTGTATTGTCTCCAGACATATTTCAGACGGGTCAACCTATGCGGTAGTTGTTGAAACTCCCACGAAAACGACAGATG
>NZ_SGXU01000061.1:0-4151 GCF_005435015.1 Halorubrum sp. SP9 | reverse complement strand
GCGCTCGCGCTCGCGGCCGCACTCGGCTCGGCGGTCACCGTCGCGGTCGCTCGGAGCGACCGCCGGTTCGGTCCGGCGCTCCGCGACCGCGCCGACGGCCCCCGACTCTCTCGGGTCGTCGACGCCGCGGTCCGGTTCGGCGCCGCCGTCCGCGTCGTCGCCGCCGACGCGGGCGCACTCGTCCGGGTGTCGCTCGCGAGCGGCGTCGTGTGGGGGGTAGACGCCCTGACCGCGATCCTCGTGCTCGCGTCGCTCGCGGGCGGATTCGGGGGCGGCGTCGACCCGGCGACGCTGCTCGTCGTCGGCACCCTCGCCGTCTCGGCCGGGAACCTCGCGAAGGTGTTGCCGCTCTCGCAGGGCGGAATCGGGCTGTACGAGGCGGCGTTCACCGGAGTCGTCGTCGCGACCACGCCGCTTCCGGCCGCGACCGCGCTCGCCGCGGCCGCGCTCGACCACGCGCTGAAAAACGCCGTCACGCTCGCGGGCGGCGGGTTCGTCGCGGCCGCGTTCGACCTCTCGTTCGCGGACGCACCCGACGAGTCGGAACGCGAACCGGGCACGACGGCGACGCGGCCGACGGCGGACCGCTAAACTTTTAGGTGAGCCTAAAAACAGTCGGGTATGAGCCCGACCGCCTCGGACCGCGACGGTCCGGACGTCTGCGTGATCGTTCCGACGATACGGGAGTACGAGTGCGTCCGAGCCTACGTCGAGAACGCCCGCGAACACGGCTTCGACGTCTCGCGGCTCCACTTCGTCCTCGTCACCGAGGACTTCTGCGAGACCGACGAGATGCGCGCCATGCTCGACGACCTCGGCGTCTCCGGCGAGGTGTTCGACGGGAGCCGCCGCGAGGAGTGGTACGAGGCCAACGGGGTCGCGGAGTACGGCCACGTCGTCCCGGCCGCGAGCCACGCCGAGACGAGCTTCGGCCTGCTGTACATGTGGGCCGCCGACGCCTTCGAGTACGGCCTGTTCATCGACGACGACACGCTCCCCCACGACGACGCCGATTACTTCGGGCGTCACATGGAGAACCTCGCGTTCGACGGGGAGGTCGAGTCCGTCAGTTCCGACGAGAACTGGGTGAACGTCCTCTATCAGAACGCCGACGAACACGGGCTCTACCCCCGGGGGTACCCCTACTCCGCGATGGACGAGACGGTCGAGACGGACCCCGTCGCGGTCGAGTCCGGCGAGGTCGTCGCCTCGCAGGGGCTGTGGACGAACGTTCCCGACCTCGACGCGGTCCGGATCCTGATGGACGGCGACCTGGAAGGGCAAGCGCAGACGCGCACGACCGCCGACGACTTCGCGGACGACTTCGTCGCCGCGCGCGGCAACTACCTCACCGTCTGCTCGATGAACCTCGCGTTCCGCCGCGAGGTGATCCCCGCGTTCTACCAGCTGCCGATGGACGACAACGAGTGGGAGGTCGGCCGCTTCGACGACATCTGGTCGGGCGTCTTCCTGAAGCGCGCCTGCGACGTGCTCGGCAAGCGGATCTACAACGGCGGCCCGCTGTGTGAACACAACAAGGCCCCGCGCTCGACGTTCGACGACCTCCACAACGAGGTGGCCGGGCTCGAACTCAACGAACACCTCTGGGAGCTGATCGACGACGCCGGCGCCGACGCCGACGGTTACGCGGCGGTCTACGACGCGATGGCCGACCGGCTCGCGGACGGGGAGTTCGACGAGTACCGGAACGGCGCGTTCTTCGCGCACGTCGGCGAACACATGCGCGACTGGCTCGACTGTCTCGACGCGATCCGCCGGACGCCGGCGGTCGCGGACGACTGAACCGACACGACTAAAAGTATTTAGGTAAGCCTAAAACACATGACGAACCACGATCACACCGGGACGAAGGTGAATCGCAGACGGTTCCTCGCGAGCGCCGGCGCGGTCGGCGCGGTCGGACTCGCGGGCTGTACGGGCGGCGGAACCGACGACGGCGCGCAGTCGTCGATCGGTCAGATCGGCTCCGGCCGAGCGGGGCGCGGGCTCCCGGGCGGGACGCCGATGGCGGAGATGCCGGCGCTTGAGGGCGAGCTCACCGTCTACTCCGGCCGCGGCGAGTTCCTCGTCGGCGAGCTCGTCGGCTACATCGACGACCTGTACGACGGCCTCGACCTCACCGTGCGGTACGGCGGCTCGACCGACCTCGTGAACCAGATCGTGAACGAGGGCGAGGGGTCCCCCGCGGACGTGTTCTACTCGGTCAACTCCGGCGCGCTCGGCGCGCTCGCGGACGAGGGGCGCACCCAGGCGCTCCCGTCCGAGGTGACCGACAAGGTGCGCGAGGAGTTCCGGACCGAGCAGTGGGTCGGCACCTCCGGACGCGCCCGGACGGTCCCGTACAACACCGACGAGTACTCCGAGAGCGAGATGCCCGACGACATCATGGCGTACCCCGAGGAGTTCGAGGGCGACCTGGGCTGGGCGCCGTCGTACGGCTCCGCGCAGGCGTTCATCACCGCGATGCGCATCCTCGAGGGCGAGGAGGCCACCCGCGACTGGCTCGAGGCGATGGTCGAGCGCGGCGCCTCGACGTACCCCGACGAGTTCGTCACCTGTCAGGCGATCGCCGACGGCGAGATCGACGCCGCGTTCACGAACCACTACTACATCCAGCGCGTGCTCGACGGGAACCCGGAGGCGCCGATCGCCACCTCGTTCACCGAGGGCGACGCGGGCGCCGTGTTCAACGTCGCGGGCGCCGCGGTCGTCGACACCGCGTCCGACGCCGACCTCGCGGCGAACTTCGTCCGCCACCTGCTGTCGGCCGAGGCGCAGGACTACTTCGCGCGCTCCACCTTCGAGTACCCGCTGATCCCCGAGGTCGACCCGATCGGCAACCTCCCGCCGATCGACGAGCTCGACGTCCCGGACATCGACCTGACGCAGCTGTCGAACCTCGAACCGACGATCGACCTCATGCGCGACGCCGGCGTCCAGATCTGAGGCCGCCCGCGCCGCGCTGATCGCATCGTCTCACCGCCACCACACCGCGCCTACATCATAACCGTTCGTGCCAGTTCTCCCACCCGCCGTCCGTCCCCGCCGACTCGCGGCCCGGCTCCGGAAGCGGCTCGCCCGCGCCGACCGCGTGACGGTCGCGGCCGCGCTGGTCGCCGCCGCGGCCGGCGCCCTGACGTTCGCGATCGCCGTCACCGTCTTCTCACACCACTCCGCGAACCACGACGAGGGCGTCTACCTCACGCAGGCCGCGCTCCTCCTCGGCGGCCAGCTGGAGTTCCACGCCGGTCCGCTCGCGGACGCCGTCCACCCGTGGTTCTTCATCGAGGACGGCGGCCGGCTCTACCCGAAGTACAATCCCGTCCCGGCGGCGACGTTCGCGGTCTCGATGTGGCTGTTCGACGAGCCGCGCGTGACGCTCGCGGCGGTCGCCGCGGGCAACGCCGCCCTGGTGTACCTGCTCGGCTCGCAGACGTTCGGGCGGCGGGCGGGGCTCGCCGCGAGCGTCCTGTTCGCGGCGTCACCGATGGCGATCGCCACGTCGTCGGCGTTCCTCCCGTACGCGCCCACGACGTTCTTCAACCTGATCTTCGCGGTCGCGTACCTCCGAGGCGTCCGCGACCGGTCGCTCGCGGCCGCCGGCGTCGCTGGCGTCGCGATCGGGATCGCGTTCTTCTCGCGGCCGTACACCGCGGTGCTGTTCGCCGCGCCGTTCATCGCCCACGCGGCGTGGCGGGTAGGGGCGGCGGTCCGCCGCTTCGGCGCCGAGACGGATCGGTCGACGCCGCGCGCGTTCGCGGCCCTCGGCCGCCGCGCGCTCTCGGTCGGCGGCTCCCGCGAGCTCCCCGGCCCGATCCGTCGTCAGGGGCTGACGGCGCTGTTCGGCACCCTGTTCGTCGGGGTCACGCTCGCGTACAACGCCCGGATGACGGGCTCGCCGCTCGTGTTCCCGTACCAGGAGTTCGCACCGATGGACGGCCCCGGCTTCGGCGAGCGGCGCATCCTCGGCCACTCGGTCGACTACACGCTCGAACTGGCGCTGGAGTCGAACGGCTACGCGCTCGCAGAGATCGCGACCCGGTGGTTCGTCGCCGGCCCGCTCGGCACCGCGCTGGCGCTCGCCGGCGTCGCGGCCGCGCTCTGGGGGTGGCAGATCGGAAGAGCACACG
>NZ_SGXU01000618.1:0-284 GCF_005435015.1 Halorubrum sp. SP9 | reverse complement strand
GGACGGCGCCGACATCGCCGACGCGCTGCGCGGGATGACCGTCACGGACACGCCGAAGGGCGAGAACGGGGACACGTTCCAGGAGCACAACAACCAGGCTGCCTCGCAGATGACGGTCGCGTGGCCGGTCCCGACCAGCGACGAGTACGCCGACACCTGGGGCGCGCCCATCATGCCGGGCGAGCCGCTCGAACGCCTCGACGCCGAGGACGTGATGGTCCCCGAATCGGACGCCAGCTGCTCGCTGTGATGCTGCTGGAGACCGAGGGGCTCACGAAGCGCTT
>NZ_SGXU01000617.1:0-284 GCF_005435015.1 Halorubrum sp. SP9 | reverse complement strand
ATGATCGAGGCCGCGCGGCTGGACGGCGCGTCCATCCGCCGGATCTACCGCCGCATCGTGCTCCCGCTCTCGGGACCGATGTTCGCGGTGGTCCTGATCTACCAGTTCACGCAGATCTGGAACGACCTCCTGTTCACCCTCGTGTTGGTCCAGACCGAATCCAGCGCGGCGGCGCCGATCGTGTTGATCCTCGCCGGGCTGGGCACGTCGCTCGAAGGACAAGACTTCGCGCTCCGCATGGCGGGCGCATTCATCGCCGCCCTCCCGACGCTCGCGGTCTACAT
>NZ_SGXU01000616.1:0-284 GCF_005435015.1 Halorubrum sp. SP9 | reverse complement strand
CAATCGACCACCAACGTCACCCTCGCCGCTACCGGCACGTCGCGGACCGTCGGAGATGACATCCGTGTCGTTGGAGGCGACCGAAGGGAGCTGACCGCTGACGACGACGTGTCGTCACATACAACGAACGCGCTTTCGGACGTTGAAATCGACGTCGGAGATGCCGTGTTCAGAGGACGCATCTTTGAACACTATCTCCGAATTACCGAAGCGACGATACCGGACGGAGAGACGGTTCAGCTCTTCGGACCGGTTACCGTCGTGACGGCCGGGGGCGAAACGAC
>NZ_SGXU01000615.1:0-285 GCF_005435015.1 Halorubrum sp. SP9 | reverse complement strand
CCGGGTCGGCGATACCCCTCCGAAACCCCCGACCGCTGCGAGCGCGGTCGGACCGAGGCCAAACGTTTCGTACCGAGACCACGTACGGTTCTAACCGTGAACGCCGTTCGGCTGCTGGCGAACCCCGCCGTCCGATGGGCGATCGCGTTCCTCTACCTCGGCACGTCGCTGACGCTGCTCGTCGGGCTCGGCGACCTCCCGAGGGCGGACCAGATCGCGGTGACGATCGCCTGCGTGATCGGCTTCTTCGTGGTTCCGATCGCGTTGAAGGGGTACGTGGACTCC
>NZ_SGXU01000614.1:0-285 GCF_005435015.1 Halorubrum sp. SP9 | reverse complement strand
GGCTCGACGACTGGGCGCAGAACCCGCTCGAACGCATCGGCGACCCGATGGAGCTCGGCAACACGGTCGCGTTCCTCTCGTCGCCGAAGTCGGGGTACGTCAACGGCACCGCCCTTCCGATCGACGGCGGCTCCACCGGAGCGAACCTATGAAGCCGGTGGCGTTCGACGAGGCGGAGACGTACGAGCCCGACGAGGGCTGGCGCCGCGTCTCGATGGCGGGCAGCGACCGGTTCTCCTTCGAGTGGTTCGAGAAGCCGCCGGGCCACAGCTCCCCGATGCACGA
>NZ_SGXU01000613.1:0-286 GCF_005435015.1 Halorubrum sp. SP9 | reverse complement strand
AGTCTGTGATACCTTGTAGCGCGTATTCTCCACTCTCGGCAGTCGTCGGCTGAACTTTGAACTGGCCTGTATCACCTTCCCACACATCAGTGTCCAGCGCCCCTGACTCCCAGTCTTCGACAGTCAGTTCACGGACTTGCGGCTCCGCATCCGTCGTCGTGTTGACGGTTGTCGCGGTGTCCGCACTCGTGTCGATCTCAGCAACCTTCAGCGAGGGTTCTGCGGGCGCAGACTCCGTCGTGTTGACGACGTACTGACCGTCGTCGCCCGTCGTCGTGAGGTCAAC
>NZ_SGXU01000612.1:0-286 GCF_005435015.1 Halorubrum sp. SP9 | reverse complement strand
GAACGCGGACGTTATCGTCGGCACCTACGAGGGGATCGACCACGCGCTCCGAACGGGGAAGGACCTCGGCGACGTGGGCACGGTCGTCATCGACGAGGTCCACACGCTGAAGGAGGGCGAGCGCGGCCACCGCCTCGACGGGCTCATCTCGCGGCTGAAGTACTACAGCGAAGAGCGGATGCGGACGCATTCGGGGTACGACGGCACGCAGTTCGTCTACCTCTCGGCGACCGTCGGGAACCCCGAGTGGCTCGCGGAGAAGCTCCGGGCGACGCTGATCGAGTAC
>NZ_SGXU01000611.1:0-287 GCF_005435015.1 Halorubrum sp. SP9 | reverse complement strand
GCTTCGCGGCGTACGGCCTCACGCAGTCCGACTGGAAACAGCGGTACAAGGCGCCGGTCCTCGCGCTGTTCGTCGCGGGGATCTTCATCCCGTACCAGGCGGTTCTGGTGCCGCTCTCGCAGTTCTGGTCGATGATCCCGCTCCAGGACGCCCTCGGCTTCCTGTGGGCGCTCGGGATCAACAACGACTACACCGGGATCTTCGAACTGATCGTCACGCACGTGGCCTACGGGCTCCCGATCTGTACGGTCCTGTTCAGGTCGTACTACAAGAACATGAGCGAGGAG
>NZ_SGXU01000610.1:0-287 GCF_005435015.1 Halorubrum sp. SP9 | reverse complement strand
GATCAGGACGCCAGCGGCGATCGCCGCCACCAGCACCATCGCGATGAACACGATGAGGGTCCCGATACCGACCTGACCGCGGTCTTCGTTGTTAGTGATGAATTCGAACATTGTTACAGCCTCACCGAGTCCTGCTCATCGGTTAGCGTCGTCGGGACGCGCAGCTCCGCTGAGGTCGTCGCACCCGACGGCGTGGTGAAGGTGACGGTTAGACTGTCGCCACCTCTGAGTTCGCCATTTTGATCGGTGTTGTACTGTGTACTGCTGAGGTCGATACCGATGTCCGC
>NZ_SGXU01000060.1:1572-4712 GCF_005435015.1 Halorubrum sp. SP9 | reverse complement strand
CTGGTTTGATATTGACGTCGACGTCTGTGGGGTTGCGGAGTTCGACGGGCTACAGCACCCAATACAGGCACAGGGAGCGGCGATTACGTGGAAATTCAGATCACAGAACGACTGAAATGTTCGAGCGAGAAACAAGCGGTTTCAATTAACGAATAGCTAGGGTTTTTCATCTTCGTTGTTTATTTAGATATCATGAAGTCGGGTGTAATCGGAATCGTCAAGGGTAAACCACGGCAGGTGGAGTCGTATCACCGTACCGTCGAGCAGGATGGTACGCCATTAACCGAGTGTATTGAGGTAACCCAGACACACGATAATGTGGGAAGTGGATTCACAGTCCAGACAGGCCGCGCAGCCGTTCAGTCGATTGTTCAGGAAGAGACCGTACAGATAACCGATCAGGGCGAGATCGCGGTTATCGAGGAGGGTCAACGTCAGACAAAATATACGGAATTCGTCTTTGTACCCGGTGAATTTGTAGTGGTCGACAGTGGCTCCGGCGTATTCCTCTTCGACATGTTGAGAGACATTGTCGGACTAGAGTCCGTTGAGAGGGCAGAGTTCGACTTGGCTGAGTTCCTGTCGGAACACAGTGAGAGTACACCTTGGCAGGTCGGGTTCTATGGGGTTGGTAGTGAAGCGGAAAAGGGCGTAGTATACGGTGAAAATGTACTTAGTGACGCCCACATTGGGAACACGCTAAAGACCTCGAACAAGAACCAAGTAGGTGTAAATCACCGGAGGGGAGAAGAGAAGGTGAAGGTGAGTCTAACTGAAAGTGGATACATCGACGTATACCAGCCGAGTAATTACGAATCAACTGACTTTGCTGAGTATGTCATTGACGAGATTATCCATCTGAACAAATAATAAGATGGATAAAATTTATACCATACAGACACATCACTTCGAATAATAATCCATGCCAGAGGAAAACGAATTTAGCTATAGCGGCTATCTGATATTCAATTCCGTTCTGGAGTTCGAAGACAATTCTAACATCTATTCAGACGATTCGGTAACTACTGTCGAGTCCGAGATCCACGATGATCTACCCGAGTTCGAGCCCGGGTCATTCAGCCAACCTGGAGACGGGTTTGAGCTACTGAGCATTCGAGACTATATACGCGATGACGAAGAGGTTGACGAGGAATTGGAAGCACTCGCCGATGACTTACTCGGGATCCGCTACCAGTATGAAACCTTCATTGAAAAAGAAGCCGAAGTCAACGGCGAACGTCAAATAGTACAAATACCGACTATCAACGACGTAGACGCTTACTGGGTACATCCGGAGTTCATTGCGTTGCGGGGTCAAAAGGGTGAAATGGAGTCGGCGAAGGAACGGCTACAGCGAGTCCTGTCTACTGGAGTACTACTTCGAGAAATTCAATTTGACGCGGACTTTCTGCTGTGGCTCTTTTACAAATATCGCACCGATGATGACCCTACTTCGAGTCTTGGCATCCGGAAGCTGACCGACTCTGAAGCGAAAGGTCGTGAGGATTACTTTGGTCGCAGTAACATCGTTAGCGACTCGCAGAACTTAGGACAGTCAACCCCTCTCCTTATCGGAATTCTACGGCAAAAGAGCGTCTCGATGCTTGAGGGCTTCTTCACGATGGACGGGGTACAGATAGCCGCTAAAATAGAGAAAACGAAGATACACGTCAAAGCGTCGAAGGGAGCGATCAGTGAGACCACGAACGATACTCTTCGCGTAGCCCTCGCCATAAGATTCGTTAGAGAACTAGTCGAGCTGTATGAACACTGGGAGTCCCTCGATCCTGTGGACAAGTATCCCCCCTTCGAGTTTTTCGAAGGTATCTACGAAGAGTGTATCAACCAAGGAGTGAGGATCGATACGATCCCGGATACACTACTGCGTCGCTTTGCGAACTTGCGTGATGAACCGCCGTCTGAGTGGAACGTCGGAATATGATGGTGAGGTAAAAAGACCCATATATCCCTATTGTAATACGTAGATATGGTCAGTGTCCGTAAAGCTAGCTCGGATCTTTCTCAGTGGGAGTCATCCCTACCGGGCTTGTCGAACGGACAACTCGTTATTACCTCGGTCGAGGTAACTGATGTTGTCCCGCTGTTCGAAGAATATCCATATAGCGATCAGCAAATTCTCAAAGCTCAATTCAAATACGAAACAACGAATCCCTTTGATGAGTCTGTGAAGAGGGAATACTCCGGAGAACTTTCCTATCGAAGTGGATCCGACATCATACTAGTGAGTACAGAGTCGGATACGCCATCCAGTGGAGAGATCATACAAAAACTGGGGAAAATTCTACCTGAAAATGTCGACATCTACCCCGGTCTGTTTCCCACTAGACAAGCTATCTGGAATTTCATAAAAGAAGCTGATGAGGTGTTGGAAGTCGAGGTTCTGTATAACGGAGAGATACGTTCGCATAGCGAGATTGACGATCTTAATCTCGCAGACATAGCGGGTGAATATATTGTAGAGAGAGCAGACATCGTATTTGAAAGAAATAAACAGAATATATTGGTTACATACGCCGATGACTCCCTTAACATACAGAACCAGGGAGAAAAAGGTGAAATCAATGATGATACAGAATTCATCACCCAGATATTTGAAAGAGAGGTTATTAATAAATAATGGCACCTGTCGAATCGATCTCGATAAAGACACCAGCTATTACTGACGGTGGCTCCTGGGGAGAGGGCAATGATGGCTCTGGAAATGGTGGATTTGGAAACGGAATTAGTATTGGGATAGATCCCCTGATAGATGGAGAAGAAGACGAATCTGATGAAGACAGTTCTAACAGGGATTTAGTCCGTATATATTCTGAAGAGAGTGGACTGGTAGGCCGCGCAAAGATTACATTTGTCGTTCCAAATGCCTGTGGGGATTTACCAATCTATTTCGAATCGGAAGGACCTCTATATTCAGGTGTTAGGGGTACCAAACATTCAACATTTGACACTGGTTCAAGAGTACTAAATCTACGTACCAACGAAGCCCTCTCGGATGGTGGAATCTTAGAAATTAGGGCTAACACGGAATACCTACCAAGAGATCGGTATTTACTCACGATATCGGATGTTAGGGCACAGGAGGTGCTAGAAGAAGTGGAATTGGTCAAGAATGCCGCCGT
>NZ_SGXU01000060.1:890-1562 GCF_005435015.1 Halorubrum sp. SP9 | reverse complement strand
CAAACTCGATCAATTGATAAAGCCACATTAGCCCATCCAGTATCGGTCCCCCAATGAATGATAACACAGTAACTGTAGCTCCAATAACGGCGATTAGTTTTAATTTTGTACCGTTTTCCTCCTGCCAAGAGTTTACATGGAAAGACGCCTCCTTATAATCCTGCCCAATATTCCCTTCTGTATCTTGGTATGTGAAAGTAATCGGAATTGTATAATTTCCAGGTCTAGCATCGTTCTTTGTTTCTAGCCTAACTAACAGTGGTGGGTTATGCCCATGATTTTTTTCACCACCGATTCTCCCAAATTCTTCCGATGAATCAGACGACATATCATATTCGAAGAGAGAGTCACTCAGTCCAATGGAGTATCCAACATCTGACGAACTTTCACTATTCACGTTGAGATCTCCGTTATCTATCACCGTTTCAACAAATTCACTCCCTCCCTGTTTGAATACATCACCAAATGGGAACTGAATATGAAGTTTATTATGCTCTATTTCTCCATTTCCAGAGAAATATATACTAAGATACAAATCCTCTCCACGGTCCAAGTGGGGATCTTCTATAATGGGGGTGACACTGAATTGAGCTAAGTCTGTCATTGAAACATACAAACACAACCCAGTAAATTAATCTTAACTTCGTCTGCCGGGTTTATGATATTGTTCTA
>NZ_SGXU01000060.1:536-880 GCF_005435015.1 Halorubrum sp. SP9 | reverse complement strand
CGAGATCGCTACCGTATAACAAATCTCAGAATCCTGCCCACCAGTCCGGTCGCGTCGCATGCGGCGGTCGCGGGTTCGGCACGGGCACATCGAGACTCGGGTCGACATCTTCGCTCAAGAATAATTCTCCCCATGTTGTGATCGACCATTTGACCTCAAAGCGACCATCAACGATCTCGCGCTCGTATTGCTCCACGAGCTCGGCATCCGCCAGCACTTCGCACCGGTCACTCACGCGATTCTTACTGATCCGTCCACGAATATCGAACGCGATCTCCCACGCATCCGCATCGCCTCCATCAGCGAGCCGCTCTAGAATCCGCTCATCGAGACCGCCCATCCAT
>NZ_SGXU01000060.1:0-526 GCF_005435015.1 Halorubrum sp. SP9 | reverse complement strand
ACAGAATCGCGCATTCAGGTCGTGCCTCCATTCGAGGCCTCGCCGTTCGTCGGGTCCTGCGCTTCAACGGTCTCGCTGTCGTCGTCGATGTAAGTCCAATTCTCGGTGTCGAGCCGACCGTCGAGGTACGCCTCACCGTCGTCAGTAATGATGTAGACACCGTTTCCTAAGTGTTTAACAAGGCCATTTTCAGTCAATTTCTTACACCGACGGTGGACCTGCTGGCGAGAATATCGAATTGGACCTTCCCGCTTCATTTTCGCAGGTGATCCGGATTCGTGTTCAGATAGATACTCTAGAATACGGTCATCAACCGCAGTCATCCAATTTCCCGCATATCTCATATGTCTCTTTCTTGTATCAAGGTCTATATTACGGTCGTATATCTCACCAAAGCACCACCGTTACTTTGAAGTTACAAGGGTGTTTCTGAGCAACCACGGAGCCCGAGTGACGAACCCTCGGCTAGTGAGAGAATGTAGGAATCCCGGCTGCGGTGTTGGAGCACCCGGCCGGGTCGGGTTCT
>NZ_SGXU01000609.1:0-288 GCF_005435015.1 Halorubrum sp. SP9 | reverse complement strand
GGTACGGGTTCGGGCGCCACGAGGTCGCGCGGCGCGACGACGCGTAGCCGTCCCGACGCGCGCGGCTTCGACGCGAGTCGGTGCCCGCACGCGGCGGGACCTCTTCCTCGAACGACACGTATTACTGAAGGCTAGCCGACAGTTCACTCGTGCTCGACCTCGCCTTCAGTCGTCGGCAGTACCTCGTCCGCCTCGCAGACGGTCCCGCGCGGATCCGGGACCTCGTCGACGAGTTCGAGCACTCCAGGTCGACGGTTAACCGCGCGGTCCGGGCCCTCGAAGCGGACC
>NZ_SGXU01000608.1:0-290 GCF_005435015.1 Halorubrum sp. SP9 | reverse complement strand
CGATGGAACCGAGTACTGGACCGCAATCAGTGAGCAGACTGCGGTGATCAACTTCCCAACCGGATTCCCACCATCAAATATCGACGGCGATTTCATCGCTGGTGGCCCAGGGAGCGAGCAGTCTGGATTCACCAGTCCCGAGAAACTGGAAGCGTCACTTCGTTCCAGATTCGATTACCAGGTCCACCCGGAACAGCTTGGCCTGCTGGAAAAAACGAACGAAGACAACCCCTGCATCGACGAAATTCATCGACTCATCGACCTTCGATTCGATGTCGTTGAAGAGTATC
>NZ_SGXU01000607.1:0-291 GCF_005435015.1 Halorubrum sp. SP9 | reverse complement strand
ACCTTCCCTACGAGGGCCCCCTCCAGGGCGAAGACGACGAAGACCGCCGCGGCGCCGTAGGTACCGACGAGGGCGAGCAGCGTCGCGGCGTGAGGGGCGATCACGGCTCATCTCCGCGGGCGACGCGTAAAACGTCCCCGAGAGGGGCGGTAGCACTCGTCAACACGTCGGATCCGCCCACCACGGCGCCTCTCTTCCGGCCGTCCGGTTCGGGGGAGAATTCCCTCCGCTTCGGGCGTGACCACTCTCCGCTTCGGGCGTGGCTATTTACCTCGCACGCGCCCACCGTTC
>NZ_SGXU01000606.1:0-291 GCF_005435015.1 Halorubrum sp. SP9 | reverse complement strand
CGGTGCGCCCCACGATGTCGTCGGGGTCGGTGTCGAGCGGGTCGAAGCCGCTCCCGGAGACGATCTGGTACCGAAACTCGCGGTCGACGTAGAAGACGCCGCCGTTCGGGAAGTTCTCCGCGAGCGTCCGGTACCGGGACTCGCTTTCCGCGAGCTCCTGCTCGCGCTGTTTCCGTTCGGTGATGTCGGTGATGAACCCCTCCAGGGCGTCCAGTTCGCCGTCGTCCGCGTACACGCCTCGCCCGCGCTCCCACATCCACCTCGTCTCGCCGTCCTCGGTGACGATGCGGT
>NZ_SGXU01000605.1:0-292 GCF_005435015.1 Halorubrum sp. SP9 | reverse complement strand
CCGCGCCACCGGTGCCTTCGACGAGGTCCGCACCGGGTTCTGGAAGGAGGAACCGCACTTCCGAGAGGTGCTCCGGACCGTCGAGGGCGACGAGATATACGTCGTCCCGCTGTTCGTCTCGGAGGGCTACTTCACCGAGCAGGTGATCCCGCGCGAGCTCCGGCTCGACGGCTGGGACGTCTCCGAGTGGGGCTCCGACGGCCTCTCGGCGGACCAGGCGACGCTCGTCGCCGAGGACATCGACCGCGAGGTCCACTACTGCGGGCCGGTGGGGACCCACCGCGCGATGACC
>NZ_SGXU01000604.1:0-293 GCF_005435015.1 Halorubrum sp. SP9 | reverse complement strand
CACGGCCGCGATCCGGTCGCGGACGGCGGCGTCGGCGACGCCGGCGCGCTCCGCGAGCGCGAGCGCGCCGCCCATGCCGACGCCCTCCTTCGCCTCGCCGCGGGCGTACGCCGCCATCGCGGGGTGGTCGCCCTCGGCGAACCCGGGGTCGGCCGCCGCGAGCGTCAGGTCGAGGTCGGCGGCGAGCGCGGGCAGGTCGGCGGTCGGGTCGTCGGCGACCAGCGACGTGGTCGCCAGCGGGAGCGGGCGGTCGACGCCGGCGTGTCGGGCGAGCGCCGCCGCGGCCGCGAGCT
>NZ_SGXU01000603.1:0-295 GCF_005435015.1 Halorubrum sp. SP9 | reverse complement strand
CATCGCCTCTCGGACCGCCCGCGACCGGTTCTCGATCCCCTCGTCCCGCCACGTCCGGTCGAACTCCTCGATCAGCCCCTCGGGGACGTTGAAACTGGTTCTCATCACCTCGTCGTCGGACCCGCGGGCAAAAGAGGGCCGGTATGCCGGTCCGCTCACCTAGGTACCACCAACCGCGACGCTCTCCCGCCGGCGACGGTCCCGCTCGACGGGGTCCGTCCGGACGGCTCGCTCGTCGGATTCGTCGAAGATAGGGTCGGACGGCGGGGGGCGGGCGAGTTACTGGTACGCCTGC
>NZ_SGXU01000602.1:0-295 GCF_005435015.1 Halorubrum sp. SP9 | reverse complement strand
ACTATATAATATTATTTAAATTTTCACATCTCTGTTATTATATCGCGTCCTGCGTTTGTCTGAAAGCAAACACGGACCAGGACGTTCGCTGTGGAACGGAGACACTTCGCGACAGCAGGCGTTGTATAGGCACTGATTCACCCGGTGTACAGGCGGTTCAAAGTGGTGAATTCAGACGAATGGAGCGTTTCTCTCCTAGATTTTAATACGCGTGGGGTGGTGGAGAGTTCCTCAAACAGACACACACGAGATGGTGTGTACTGAACGATCGGACCTGACGAAATCTGAGGAGAAC
>NZ_SGXU01000601.1:0-297 GCF_005435015.1 Halorubrum sp. SP9 | reverse complement strand
AAGTGGTTCCACAAACCGAGAACGACGAAGAGTGCCTTCGACGGCTCCTCGATGCGTCCGCCTCTCTGTGGAACGAATTGACCTATGAACGTCGTCAGAACTACTTCGGTGACGGCGACGTGTGGGACACGTCCGAGTACCGTGGACAGTACAACGGTGTCGTCGGAAGCGCGACCGTTCAACAGGTCACGCGCAAGAACAGCGAAGCGTGGCGGTCGTTTTTCGCCCTCAAGGAGAAAGGCGAAAACGCCAACCCACCGTCGTACTGGGGCAATGAAGAGGACGGACGCGAACTCC
>NZ_SGXU01000600.1:0-298 GCF_005435015.1 Halorubrum sp. SP9 | reverse complement strand
GAACACCATCAGGACGACCGAGGCGCTGATGGTCGACCCCTTCAGCTGCGGGATGATCACGCGCCAGTACATCCGCGCCGTCGAGGCGCCGTCCACCTTCGCCGCCTCGTAGTGCTCGTTCGGAATGGCCCGCAGCCCCGCGAGGAACACGACCATCGCGTACCCCGCGAACTGCCACATCAGCGCGAACATCACCGCCCAGAGGACGATGTCGGGGTTACCGATCCAGTTGACTCGGCCGAAGCCGAGCGACGTGATGACGATGTTGATGACCCCGTTGTTGAAGTTGAACATCCAC
>NZ_SGXU01000059.1:0-4755 GCF_005435015.1 Halorubrum sp. SP9 | reverse complement strand
AGGGACCGCGGCGAGGGCGGGCGCGTCGACGGCGAGAGGGACCGCGGCGAGGGCGGGCGCGTCGACGGCGAGAGGGACCGCGGCGAGGGCGACGACGGCGGCCCGTCCGGCGGTCAAGACCACGCTTAAGCCCGCCCGTCCCCGACCCGGTGGCATGGAACCACGGGATCTCTCCGATCACTCGCCGTACGTGCCCGGGCGGGGCGTCGAGGAGGTCGCCCGCGAGCGCGGGCTCGACCCCGACGACCTGATCAAGCTCTCCTCGAACGAGAACCCGCACGGGCCGAGCCCGGCGGCCGTCGAGGCGATCCGCGAACACGCCGACCGGGTGAACCAGTACCCGAAGTCCTCGCACACGGACCTCACCGCGAAGATCGCCGAGCGGTGGGGCGTCGACGACGAGCAGGTGTGGGTGTCGCCGGGCGCCGACGGCTCGATCGACTACCTCTCGCGCGCCGCCCTCGAGCCGGGCGACGAGGCGCTGGTGCCCAGCCCCGGCTTCGCCTACTACGCGATGTCCACCCGATACCACCACGGCGAGGTAACGGAGTACGCACTCACCCCCGACGACGGCTTCGCGCAGGACGCGGAGACCGTCCTGCGCGCCTACGGCGGCGAGCGGATCGTCTACGTCACCTCCCCGCACAACCCCTCCGGTTCCACGATGCCCCTCAACGGGATCGAGGCGATCGCGGACGCGACCGCGCCGGAGACGCTCGTCGTCGTCGACGAGGCGTACGGCGAGTTCGCCGACGTGGACAGCGCGATCCCGCTCGTCGACGAGCGCGACGACGTGGCCGTCCTCCGCACCTTCTCGAAGGCGTACGGCCTCGCGGGGCTCCGGATCGGCTACAGCGTCGTCCCCGAGGCGTGGGGCGAGGCGTACGCCCGCGTCAACACGCCGTTCGCGGCCAACGAGCTCGCCTGCCGCGCCGCGCTCGCCGCGCTCGACGACGCGGACCACGTCGAGCAGTCGGTCGAGACGGCGCGCTGGGCCCGCGAGCACATCGAGAGCGAACTCGACGCGCCCACCGTCGACTCCGCTGGCAACTTCGTCCTCGCCGCGGTCGGTGACGGCGAGCGCGTCGCCGAGGCGGCCCAGGAGCGCGGCGTCATCATCCGCGACTGCACCTCGTTCGGGCTCCCGGAACACGTCCGGATCTCGACCGGGACTCGCGAGGAGACCCGCGAGGCCGTCGACCTGCTCAACGAGACGCTGGCGGATCTCGAACTCGGTGTCCGCGCGTGACCGACGACACCGAGACCCAAGCCGACCGCGGCCGCGCCGACCGCGTCGCCGTGACGGGAACCCCCGGAACGGGCAAGACGACGGCGACGGCGCTGCTCGACGGAGAGTACGACGTGATCCACCTCAACGACCGGATCAAGTCCGACGACGACCTCTGGAGCGAGCGCGACGACGACCGCGACACGCTCGTCGCCGACCTCGACGCGGTCCGCGCCGACCTGGGCGACTGGGCCGGCGTCCTCGACTCGCACCTGGCGCACCGGTTCGACGTCGACCGCGTCGTCGTACTGCGCTGTCACCCCGAGACGATCGAGTCCCGGCTCCGCGAGCGCGGCGAGTCGCCCGAGACCGCCGCCGAAAACGGCGAGAGCGAGGCGCTCGACGTGATCCTCTCGGAGGCGGTCGCCGAGCACGGCGCCGAGAACGTCTACGAGGTCGACGCGACCGACCGCGACCCCGAGGCGGTGGCCGACGCGATCCGCGCGGCGGTCGAGGGGGAGCGCGAGCCCAGCGCCGGCACCGTGGACTTCATCGATTATATATGAGCCGGCCGCGACCGTCGAGACGGTAGATGACCCTCGACCAGTACCGGTCCGTGGCGGACCGCCTCCTCGGCCCGTGGGTGTCGACGGCCGACAGGCTCGGCCTCTCGCCCGACCAAGTGAGCGTGATCGCCTTCCTCGTCGCCGTCGCGGCCGCCGGGGCCTTCGCCGCCGGGTCGGCGCCGCTGTACGCGGCCGGCGCGCTCCTCGTCCTCCTCAACGGCTGGCTCGACGTGGTCGACGGGGCGCTCGCCCGCCACCAGGGAGTCGCCTCCGACGGCGGCGACTTCCTCGACCACGTCCTCGACCGCTACGCCGACGTGGCGATCATCGCGGGGTTCACGGCCGGGATCGAGGCGTACGCGCTCGGCTTCGCCGCCGTCACGGGCGTCCTCCTCACCTCCTACCTCGGCACGCAGATCCAGGCGGTCGGCATCGGGCGCGAGTACGGCGGGCTGCTCGGCCGCGCCGACCGCCTCGCGCTGGCGGGGATCGTCGGCGTCGTCGCCGCGGTGTACTCGGCGCCAGTCGTCGCCGGGCTCAACGTCGTCGGCCTCCTGCTCGCGCTGTTCGCCGTCGTCGGGCACCTCACCGCGGTCCAGCGGTTCCTCGGCGCCTGGCGGGACCTGTGAACTACCCTACCCTACTCGCTCACGGCTGACGCCGTTCGCTCCTTGAGAGTGGGGGCTTAGCGCCTATATCAAGCTAATCCCCGCGGCGACCCTGCCTCCGCCGCGGCTTCAGAACGGCGCGTCGGTCGAGCGGCCGCCCGCGCTCGCGTCCCCCGTTCCGCTCGTCGGATTCGATCCGACGCCGAATGACTCCCCTCCCTCGGCCTCCACGTCGCCCGTTTCGAGGTACGACTCCTCCAGCTCCGCGAGCCGGTCGTTCACCGCCTCGCTCTGGTCGTGCATCGGGGCCGCGCGGACCCGGACCAGGTCGTACTCGTGGCGGTCGGAGAGCCCGTTCCACGCCCGGAACGCGCCGATCGTCAGCGTGTGCGTCTGCGGGCAGAACGCGGTCGTCGGCGTGAACTCCGCCCGGAGGACGCGGTCGACCTCGCCGCCGTCGACCGCGTCCTCGTCCACCTGGGCGGGGTCGACCGCGTCGGAGGCGCCGGCGCGCTCGACTGCGTAGCGGAAGCCGGCGTCCCCGTGGCGCGTGTCCAGGTTCAGCCGCGCGAGGTTGTAGTCGAACGTCATGTCGTACACCGTCCGCTCCTCGAAGCACTCGCGGGTGAGGCGGTGGAAGGCGAGGTGGTCCGCTCCCGCGAGCACGTCGTGCCCGTCGAGGAACTCGCCGGGTCGCGGGAGGTCCTCCGCGACGAACTCGTCGTAGCCGTCGAACAGGTCGTCGTCGGCGCCGAAGGGAGACGGGAAGCCGGGCATGCGCGTGCGTTGGTACGCCGCCCGGGTACCCCTGACCCCGCAGATGTTCGGGCCGTCGCCGGCGGCCGGCCCTCAGCCGCTCTCGTCCGAGCGCGAACGCAGGGTCGCCGCCCGCTCGTGGACGGCGTTGACGGCGTCGCGGACGACCGGCTCGTCGACCTCGAACGCAGCTGCGGCGTACGCGATCGACAACCGGACGGCGAGGTACGTCATTCGGATCTCCTCGTCGGCGCCGGCGATCCTCGGCGGGACGCCCCGCCTTCCGGTCTGCGACTCGTCGAATCCGTCGGTGATCGCGTACAGGTCGGCGTACAGTCGAGCCGCCTCCGGGAGCTCGAACGACGCGATCCGACCGCCGGGCCCGTCGAAGTGGTAGGCGTCGGGACGGTTTCGGGCCTCGCGCACGATTCGGTGGCCGTCGTCGTACGCCTCGATCACGGTTTCGCTGTCGTCGGTCACGTGAAGCGGCCTCGCCGGACGCCTCACGCAACGAGGGAACGATTTAAAAGTGTCCGGTCGGAACGGGAGGTATGCCCACTTTCGAGCTGAACCTCTCGGACGACGTGTACGCGGAGTTTCAGCAGCTGGCGGACGAGGAGTTCGTCTCCGAGGAGCAGGCCGCGGAGGACCTCATCGCGTCCGGCATCGAGGCGTACAACGTGAGCGTCGTCGACGACGACCCACGCGACGAGATGCTCGACGGCGCCGAGAACAACATGTTCGACACCGCGGAGGACCCGGGCAGCATCGAAGACGACCGGCTCTGAGACGCCGTCGCGCGCTCTGCGTTCTCGTTTTCCTTCGGTTCAGTACCCCAGCCCGAGCAGCCGGTTCGCCGACAGCGTCGCCAGCCCGAGCGCCATCACGCAGGCGAGCAGGCCGAACGCGACGGGCCACCCCGCGGCGTCGGAGACGGCGCCGACGACGACGCTGCCGGTGGCGCCGGTCACCATGTACGCGGTCCGGACGAGCCCGAAGCCGGCGCCCCGTTCCGAGTCGGACAACAGGTCCATGAACCGCGACTGGACCGGCGCGCCCCACGACATCGCGAGGCCGACGAACCCCACCCCTGCGACCGTGACCGGCAGCCCCAGGTCGAGCGTCGCGGCCGCGACGAGCGTCCCGTAGCCGACGACGCCGGCGCCCATCGTCACCATCGCGGTGGCGTCGCGACCGATCCGGTCGGACACCGAGCCGGTCACCGGCTGGGTGCCGCCGTGGACGAGGAAGTACACGGAGAACAGCAGCGCCGACAGCGCGCTCGACAGGCCGGTCCCGAACTCGAGGAACGTGGGCAGGAAGGAGGCGGTCGCCTGCCACGTGAACGCGCCCATCGTCGCCAGCGCGGTCGTATAGAGGATCCGCGGCCGTGAGAGCAGTTCGACGAGCGGCCCCAGCGCGAACCGCTCCCCCATCGGCTGGTCGGGACGGAGGGGCTCGGTCGGCCGGACCTTCCACGCGAACAGGAGGAACACGGGCACCGCGACGACGGCGCCGAGGAGGACGCCGGCGCGCCAGCCGTACCGCGACCCGACGAGCGCGGCGGCCGGCGGCGCGGCGAGCCCCGAGTCGAGGC
>NZ_SGXU01000599.1:0-299 GCF_005435015.1 Halorubrum sp. SP9 | reverse complement strand
CGTCGAGCCACGTTCCGGCGGAGCGGGAGCGGAGCGAGTCGACGGCGAAGGAATCTTCCAGCGGGTGATCGGGGTCGACGAACTCCTTTTCCCATTCGGCTTCCGTGACGATGCGGCGGAGCTTCCGGCCGTGCGTCTCGGAAAGCGGGAGGTCAGCGAGATGTGGATACTCGGTTGCGAACTCCGTCACCCGTTCGACGACTGGATCGGCGTCTTCCTCTAATCCATTGAGAGAAGCCGTTACAGAGTTAGTCTCCTTGGAAGGCCAAGACGCGGACGGTTCGTCGGGGGCGCTCATC
>NZ_SGXU01000598.1:0-300 GCF_005435015.1 Halorubrum sp. SP9 | reverse complement strand
AACACCAGTCACGAAGCCGGTTCCGTGAGCGAGCTCATTAGAAAACCGACCAGCTGAGACACCCTCAACAGTGAACATTCCAGCTACCAACGCGGTCAGAACGAATCCACAGGCGCCGACAGTTACAACCGCGTCGTAGTGGGTCGATAGCCATTGCTGAGGAGAGAATCGTCTACGGTTCCATCCAAGGAGGATACCAACGGCCGCTACAGCTAGAATACCGGCAGCCATCAACTCAGTACTCTCGAACGAAATGAAAGGCGACCTGACGGTAGCCCCGGCTAGTCCACTCAGTATGAA
>NZ_SGXU01000597.1:0-300 GCF_005435015.1 Halorubrum sp. SP9 | reverse complement strand
GTTCAGGATGCCGGCCACGCCGCGGTCGTTCAGCCCCTCGACGTGGGCGAGCGCCGCCTCGGGCGTCTCCCCGGCGACGAAATTGCTCGCGATGGGCGGTAGCATGTGTACACTGCGAGCCCGGGCCGGTATATACTGCCACCCGACCAATTCTTACGAATACATGTCATTTGTATAAATCTGCGACGGTGCCCGTACGTACGAATTCGCCGGGCCGAACCGCTCGTCCCGACCATGGACGGGCCGGGGTTAAGATACCCGGATGTGCTCCGGACTACCGGATAAACATGTCACGAGATA
>NZ_SGXU01000596.1:0-301 GCF_005435015.1 Halorubrum sp. SP9 | reverse complement strand
AATTAATCGAAATTCCAAAATTAATCGACTCCCCAGCGCTGAGTGGCGAATTATCCGAATAGTAGCTGTCTGAAATCACGTCGTCTCCGTTATCTATTGTTGATTGGCTGCCGTTATTCCCGTTTCCGCTAGGGGAAACAGTAAAATCAAATACGCTGTCAAGCTCGCTCTCTGTGAGATCACCACCGGTAATAAACTCGAGATTGAGTGTTTCCACATCTTGCGTACCGTTGTTCGTAATCGTGACCAGATTTCGGAAGACAGTCTTCGCGTTCTGATTGAGGCCAGACGCGTTACCATC
>NZ_SGXU01000595.1:0-302 GCF_005435015.1 Halorubrum sp. SP9 | reverse complement strand
CATCCCGGCGTTGGCGGTCTGGCTCCCGTTGACGGAGCCGATGACCGCGCTCGCGATGACGGCCGTCTGCGCGATCCCTGAGTCGACGTACTTCGCCGAGCGGACCGCCAGCCGCAGGATGAGGTCGAACGCGCCGTACGCCTTCAGCAGGCCCGCGTACAGCAGGAATAACGCGATCCACGCGGCCACCAACCGGGTGAGGAAGCCGAAGAAGCCGTCGACGCTCACCACGAGGATCCGGAGGATCCGCGAGGGGCTCAGGCCGCCGTGGCTCAGGGCGCCGGGCATCTGCGGGCCCGCCA
>NZ_SGXU01000594.1:0-302 GCF_005435015.1 Halorubrum sp. SP9 | reverse complement strand
TAGCTCCTCGGCGACGGCTCGAAGTACGGCGTCGACATCACCTACATCGTCCAGGGGAACCCTCTTGGACTCGCCCACGCCGCGGGCTGTGCCCGTGACTTCGTCGGCGACGACGACTTCGTGATGTACCTCGGGGACAACATCCTCAAGTCCGGCGTCACCGATCTCGTCGAGAGCTTCGAAGCCGGCGACTACGGAGCGGGCATCGCACTCCAAGAGGTGGAGAACCCCCAAGCGTTCGGCATCGCGGACGTCGACGACGCGGGCAACGTCACGGAGCTCATCGAGAAGCCCGACGACCC
>NZ_SGXU01000593.1:0-302 GCF_005435015.1 Halorubrum sp. SP9 | reverse complement strand
GTGGGTCGCGCCGTTCGTACTCGCTCGATTCCAATCGCTCCAGCCCGAGATCGAAGAGTTCCTGCGCGGCGACGAAGCGACCGTCGCGGGAGAGCCGGAACGCGAGTTCGAGCATGTCGTCGTACCGTTCCCACTCGCCGGTGTGGTGACCCGGTGAGCTCGGGAAGTTCGTTCGGTTCAGGTCCTCCCGGAACAGTTCGATCAGTTCGTTGTGGAACGTTCGGATCCCTTCCCGTGTGTTGCCGCGTTTCAGCGTCAACGACGACTTCGCCATACTCTCGTATCGGTCGAGGATGTCGTCG
>NZ_SGXU01000592.1:0-303 GCF_005435015.1 Halorubrum sp. SP9 | reverse complement strand
GATCACGGGGCTGCGAAGAGCCCGGCACCTGCCGCGAAACTACTCCGCTGGCAGCGAGCGTGGGGTCGGCGCGGACCGCCACCGAACAGAATAAACTGTTCGCGCAACTATCAGACGGTGGAGCGTTTTCGCTCCCGTAAGCGACCGGGCACGGTAGGGGATTTCGCCCGGTCGCGTGCGGTCGATACTACTCACCGGTAGCGGGTACGCCCTGCCCGGCTCCGAGACGGAATCGCGGGAAGGAGGTTGGTCGCCTCGCGTGTGTGTGCGCAAGGAGTAAACAGAGGAACTCAGTCGGCACTC
>NZ_SGXU01000591.1:0-303 GCF_005435015.1 Halorubrum sp. SP9 | reverse complement strand
CGTCGTCGGCGAGGACACCACCGGCCCCGAGCTGGGCCGCATCGAGGAGACGCTCGCCTTCATCGACTGAGCCGACCCGCGCTCCGTTCTCCTCCGTTCCGGTCGCACTCCCACATTTAAGAGCCGCAGCCGTGTTGCGGTCGGTATGCCCGCTATCGAGTGCCGCGGCCTCTCCAAGTACTACGGCGACGTCCGGGGGATCGAAGACGTGTCCTTCGCCGTCGAGGACGGCGAGGTGTTCGGTTTCCTCGGCCCGAACGGGGCGGGGAAGACGACCGCGATCCGCACCATGCTGGGGTTCCT
>NZ_SGXU01000590.1:0-304 GCF_005435015.1 Halorubrum sp. SP9 | reverse complement strand
GTTCACGTTCTGCTTGACAATATCCACTGCCTCATCGACCTCTTTCAATGTGTTTCCCTTCCCGAATCCGAATCTAATAGACGACTGAATCCGGTCCTGGTCATCCAACATAGCTGTTAGCACATGCGACTCTGTCGTTTCCATCGTTGAACAGGCAGAGCCCGTTGCGGCGTAAACACCATCTTCACTTAATCTCGCAACCAGACGCTGATCATTCGTCCCCAGAATGCTCATGTTGAGATTGTTGGGCAGCCGCTGTTCGGGATGGCCATTCACCAGAACATCGTCAACCTCGTCAAGGAGT
>NZ_SGXU01000005.1:86864-123437 GCF_005435015.1 Halorubrum sp. SP9 | reverse complement strand
GCGTCGCCGTCCGGACTCTGACGGATACTTGTCGGACCCCTCGGCGTGCGCCCGCACGTCGGCCTCGGTCACGCGACCGCCGGGACCGCTCCCGTCGACCGCGGCGACGTCGACGCCCAGCTCGCGGGCGAGCCGGCGGGCCGACGGCGGCGCGAAGGTTCGTCCGGAGGGCGTGTCAGGTTCGGACTCTGCGGCGGGTTCCGCGTCCGGGGCGGTGTCGCCCGCGCTCGCGTCCGCCTCGTCTGCGGTCGCGTCCGGCTCGGAATCGGACGCTGCGGCCGAGTCGGCGTCGTCGCTGGCGCCCGCCTCGGCATCGCCCTCCTCGTCCACGCGGAACGAGATGATCACGTCGCCGACGGGGACCATCTCCCCCTCCTCGACGAACAGCTCCTCGACGGTCCCGTCGTAGCTCGACGGCACCTCGACGAGCGCCTTGTCGGTCTCGACCTCGGCGACGGGCTGGTCCTCCTCGACGCGGTCGCCGGGCGCGACCAGCCACGAGACCAGTTCGCCCTCCGCGACGCCCTCGCCGACGTCGGGGAGCTTGAACTCCTTGATCGTCATCGATCGCCCTCCTCGACGGTCGCGCGTCGACGCTCGGCGGTCACGTTTCGGCTCGCATCGGTCATAGGTGTATCTCCGGCGGTCATCTTAAAACTCGACCGCCTCCAGGATTCCGTCCTCGATGCGCGCCGCCGACGGGAGGTAGTAGTCCTCCAGCGCGTACAGCGGGTACGGCACGTCGAACCCGGTGACGCGGCCGATCGGCGCCTCCTGGTACAGCAGCGCCTCCTCCTGGAGGATCGCCGTGATCTCGCCCGCGAGCCCACCGGTCTTCGGCGCCTCGTGGACGACGACCCCGCGGCCCGTCTTCTCGAACGCCTCGACTATCGCCTCGCGGTCGAGCGGCGATATCGTCCGGAGGTCGACGACCTCGCACTCGATCCCCTCCTCGCCGAGCGTCTCGGCGGCCTCCAGCGTGGGGCGGGTCATCGCACCGTAGGTGAACACGGCGACGTCGTCCCCCTCGCGGCGCGTGGCCGCCTCCCCGATGGGAACCGTGTACGGCTCCTCGGGGACCTCCTCGCGGAACGCCCGGTAGATCAGCTTCGGCTCGAGGAAGATCACCGGGTCGGGGTCGCGGATCGACGCCGCGAGTAATCCTTTCGCCTCGTACGGCGTCGAGGGGATCACCACCTTCAGCCCCGCCTCGTGGGCGTAGAACGCCTCCTTCGACTCGGAGTGGTGCTCCGGCGCGCGGATGCCGCCGCCGTAGGGGGCCCGCAGCGTCATCGGGAGCGTGAACCGCCCGCGGCTGCGGGTTCGGAACCGCGCCATGTGCGAGACGATCTGGTCGAAGCCGGGGTACATGAACCCGGAGAACTGGATCTCCGGGACCGGTCGCATCCCCATCGCGGCCATCCCGACCGCGGTGCCGACGATCCCGGACTCGGCGAGCGGCGTGTCGATCACTCGGTCGCCGCCGAACTCGTCGAACAGCCCCTCGGTCGCGCGGAAGACGCCGCCGTTCTTGCCGACGTCTTGGCCCATCACGACCACGTCGTCGTCCTCGCGCAGTTCGGCGTGCAATCCGTCTCGGACGGCCTGTACCAGCGTGAGGTTCTGTGTGTCGGTCATTCAGTCCTCCAGAAACGCGGCGTCGCCGCGTTCGTCTCGCAGCGCGGCGAACTCCTCGTACTGTCGTTCCAGTTCGGGCGGAAGCTCCGCGTAGACGTGTTCGAACAGCTCCCGCGGGTCGGGACGCGCCATCGACTCCGCGGCGTCTATCGCGTCCGCGACCTGCGCCTCGACCGACGACTCGATCTCGGCGACGCGCTCCTCGTCGAGGACCCCCTCGTCGCGGAGGTACGACTCCAGCCGGTCGATCGGGTCCTTCCGCTTCCAGCGCTCGACCTCCTCGTCGTCGCGGTAGACGGTCGGGTCGTCGGCGGTCGTGTGCGCGCCGAACCGGTACTGGACCGCCTCGATGAGCGTCGGCCGCGGCCGGTCGGCGTCGGGGTCGCGCGCCTTCTCTACCGCGGCCGTCGTGACGCTGTACACCGCCAGCGGGTCCATCCCGTCGACCTGAACGCCGTCGATACCGTACGCCTCCGCCTTCTGCGCCAGCGTCGCGCTCCGCGTCTGCCGCTCGCGGGGGACGGAGATGGCCCACTGGTTGTTGTTACAGAAGAAGACGGTCGGCGTGTCGAACACGCCGGCGAAGTTGACTCCCTCGTGGAAGTCCCCCTCGCTCGTCGCGCCGTCCCCGAAGTAACAGATGAACGCGTCGTCCTCGCCGCGGAGCTTCGAGGCCCACGCGGCGCCCGTCGCGTGGGGCACCTGCGACGCGATGGGGACGGCGACGGGGAACACGTTGACGTCGGGCGGCGCGTTGTTGCCGTCCTCGTGGCCCATCCAGTAGAGCAGCGTCTGTTTCAGCGGGAGCCCGTGTACTAAGGCGGCGCCGTGCTCGCGGTACGACGGAACCATCCAATCGTCCGCGTCGAGCGCGTACGCCGACCCGATCTGGGCGCCCTCCTGCCCGGAGAGCGGGGGGTACGTCCCCATCCGTCCCTGCCGTTGGAGGCTCACCGCGCGGCCGTCGAAGTGACGCGCCAGCCGCATGTGCCTGTACATCTCGACGAGCGACTCGTCGTCGAGGTCGGGAACGTCGCCGACGACGTCCCCGTCCTCGTCGAGGACGCGAACCGTATCGTCGTACGCCCTGTCGAATACGCTCACGGTCGGACCCACCTTCGCATGTGCGATCCGTCCACCGCCCGGGTAATATCGTTTTCGTAAATAATTTAGTATGCGCAGAAATAGCGGCTCCGCGCTGAGAAACCGTCCATCAGACGGGGAGAGAATCGAACGTTTCTGAACAATCTCCGAGCAGTTCGGCAATATTTTCGTCAGGATGGGCGTTTCGAGGGTCAGTAACGAACGAACAGGAAGGTTTTCGCGCGACGGTTCGTCTCCGGGAAGCGGGGAGCATGAACCGCGATCCGCGGCACCGCGGCTCGGCGGGCGGGCGTAGAACGACGAAATCGGGGCGTTCGAGGCGCTATCCGAGTCGGAAGGAGGGCTCGTCCGGCTCGCCGTCGAGGTCCTCGAGCTGGATCACCTCGTCGTCGCCGTCCTCCAGCTGTTCGCGGAGGTAGTTGACGTACCGCTTGTGCTCTTCGAGCTGCTCGCGGAGGTGTTCGGCCTCGAGTTCCAGCCGCTCGTGCTCGCGGACGAAGCTCTTCGGGACCTCGATCTTCGGGGGGAACGACTCGTCGCCGGCGCCGCCCGGTCCGGTCTCCGGAACGACTCGGACCTGACCGTCGTGGGCAACGAGCATATCCACGTAGTCGCGGAACACCGCCGACAGCGAGATGTCCCGCTCCTCGGCGATGTCGCGGAGCGTCTCGAACGCGTCCTCGTTGACGCGGAACGAGATCGTCTTGTTCTTATTGCCCATCACCGGACCGTTCGTTCCGCGGATTACTTAAGCGTTTGTCAGACGGTCGCAAGGCCGAACGCCCCGTTCGACGGGTCGGAGCGTCCCGACCGCGTCAGGGCTCCGGCGCTCCCGACCGCGTCAGGGCTCCGGCGCTCCCGCCGGATCCGTCTCGTCGGAGGTGGCGTCGTCGGACGGGGGGTCGCCGTCCGCCGACCCGTCGCCCGCGAGCTCGTCGTCGCTCTCGTCGAGGTCCTCCAACGCCGACAGCGCGGCGGCCTTGTACGTCTGGGGGTCCAGGTCGTACTCCTCGCGGGCCATGCGCGCGTACTCGTTGCCCTCGTCGTCGAACGCGGCGACGCGCTCGACGGTGCGGCGGGCGGTCTCCGCGACCCAGCGGTCGCGGGTGGCGGCGTCGACCTCGGTGATCGACTCGGGGCGGACGGAGACCCGGACCGTGCCGTCGTCGGTCTCGTAGGTCCGGGGTTTCCCCACGACTGCGACGTACGCCGGGGGCTCCAGGTCCCGGAGCTTGGAAGCGGCTTCCGGCTGGTACTGGCCGGCGTACACGAAGAACGTGCCCGTCGGGTCGACGATGCGGCCGCGCCAGTACTCGCTGTCGTCGCCGACGTCCTCCTTCTCCGTGAGCGTGCCCACGAAGAACACGCGGTTCGAGGACTCGCCCGTCGGCAGCAGCGCGTAGACGGGAGCGCGCTCGTCGTCGGACTCGGTGAACGTGTAGCCGGCGTCGTTGAACTCGGTGGCGAACACGCGCCGGGCGACCTCTCGGGTGGGGGCTGACCCGCTCATATCAGATCGACCTCGCTTCGATCAGCGCGCTTTCAACGTCGACCGTCCCGGGGTCCTCCATCTCGTCGACCAGGACGTACCGGCCGAAGGTGGGGCCGGTGACGCGGTAGTAGCGCCCGAGCACGTCCTCGCCCATCTCCTCGGCGACGACGGTGGTGTCGAGCGCGTCCATCGCCATGTCCTTGGCCTCCTCGAGGGTCATCCCGGTGAGGTCCTCGGTGGCCTCGCGGTCGAAGATGACCTCGGTAACGGTCTCGCCGTCGTCGAGGACGCCCTTGATCCGGAGGTCGAACTCGCCCTCGACCTGGCCGTGTTCCGAGCAGCGCCCGTTCTGGAGGACGCGCGTACAGTCGTCCTCGGGGCAGCGCTTGATCAGCCCGGACCCGGACTGGATGTCCACGAGGGCGCCCTCGACCGTGTCGGCGTTGTCGCCGACCTCGATCGCCTCGTCGATCTCGGTGATACCGGTCGTCCGGTTGAGCTTCACCGAGTAGCTCCCCTCGTACTCGTCGGTGACGACGTTCGAGAGCTCGTACGCCTGCCCCTCCGTCAGCTCGGGGAGGTCTGAGGTCTCGAAGGCGACAAACTTGATCGTGCCCGACTCGTCCCCGAGCAGGCCGACCTGGGAGATGGAGTCGCTGCGCGGCTCCCAGAGGTCGACCAGCTTCACGCGCAGGTCGACCCACTGTTCGTCCTCGTCGATGTCGTTGACGAGGACCTCCTCGCTGCCGCCGCGGCCGAGCTCGTCGCGCTCCATGCCGGCGTCTTCGAGGTAGCTGTTGGTGACGCTCCGGCTCGCCTCGTCGAGCGGCACGCGGTACTCGTCGACGAGCGTCGCAAGCCGCTCCTCGACGTCGTCGGGGTCGACGTCGGTGTGGTCCGAGAACTGTTCCGCTATCGCTTCCGCTTCCTGTCGCAGTTCGCTCATGGGGTGTCTCCGCCTCCGGTCTTGTTTCGGTGGGAGGCGTACGACGGTTGGTTCCTCACCGTATTAAAACGCTCGTGACCGCGGTGAAAGTGGAACGAAACGCCCGCCTGAGGGACGCTACGTGGGGTTCTTTCGATCCGTGGAGATCGGTCGACGGAACGACTTCGCTCGCGTCAGACGCCCGTCAGCCGTGCGCGGGCTTCGTTTCGAGTGGAACGATCACACGGATCGCGGCCCCACGAGACAGGGATCCGGCAAGCGTGACGAGAACGATAGCGGTGGCGCGCGCCTCCGAGCGCTTTTTAAAGGCGCGAGGAGCGCGTGCGAGGGAGTCGCGAGCGAACGGCGACCGAAGGGAGCCCGAGCGAGCGACGAGGCTGGGGAGGCGTGAGGTGCGGTCCCGCGAGCGACCGGAGGGAGCGAGCGGGAGTACGGAAGTCGCAGCCCGCGCAGCGAACGCAGTGAGCGAGCAGGATCGTCTTCCGGTGGTGCGGTCGCCGTCGGGCGGGACTCGAAGGGGCAGTCGCGAGGGCGAAGCACGGCGAAGCAAGGACCGCAGGAGCGAGCGAAGCGAGCGACGAAAACTGAAGCGAGCCGCGCGAGCCGTCGCGACTGGGGCTTCGGCAGTGTTCGTGTCGAGTGGGTGTTTATAACCAGAAACGGTATCGTACAGCCGAGCGACTGGGGCTTCGGCGGACGCAACTGTGGAATCGATGCCCGAGCCGCGACCGTCTCAGTCCGCGTCGGGGAACGGCACCTCGATCAGGTCGCCGTCGTCGGGCAGGAGACACTCGCCGTCGAACGCCTCGCGGGCGTCGCGGCGGATCGGCCGCGCGTCGGCCGCGTAGCGCGAGGAGATGTGGACCAAGGCGAGCCGCTTCGCGTTCGCACGGGCCGCTATCGACCCCGCCTCGCGGCCGGTCGAGTGGGCCGTGTCGCGGGCGCGGTCGGCCATGTCGTCGGCGAAGGTGGCGTCGTGGATGAGCAGGTCGGCGTCCTCCGCGGCCTCGACGGTGGTCTCTCGCGGCCGCGTGTCCGCGGTATACACCAGCTTGCGGCCCGGACGCGGCGGGCCGACGACCTGCTCCGGCTCGACGATCGTCCCGTCCTCGGCCTCGACCGGCTCGCCCTCGTGGAGCCGGCCGAACTTCGGACCGACGGGGACGCCGAGCTCCTCCGCCTTCGGGCGGTCGAACCGTCCGGGTCGGTCGTCCTCCTCCAGGACGTACCCCTGCGATACCGTTCGGTGTTCGGTCTCGAAGGCGCGCACCGCGTACTCGTCGGCGTCGTACGCGACCTCGCCGGGAGAGACCGGTTCGATCCGGACCGGGAACGCCGGGTCGTGCCCGGCCGCGTGGACCAGGTCGCGGAGGTGGTCGCCGGTTCCCGGCGGGCAGTGGACCGTCAGCGGGTCGGTACGGTCGTTGAATCCGAGCGTCTGGACGAGGCCGGGGATCCCGAGGACGTGGTCGCCGTGGAGGTGCGAGACGAACACGCGGTCGACGGCGAACCCCGTGCCGCTGCGCATCATCTCGCGCTGGGTGCCCTCGCCGCAGTCGAAGAGGAAGCGGTCGCCCTCGCGGTTGACGAAGACGGCGCTCGCCGCGCGCTCGACGGTCGGGACGGCGCCGCCCGTCCCGAGGAACGTGACGCGAAGAGACATGGCGAGTCGTCGGGGCGGCGGTTGTAAACCGGTGTCGATGCGAGGGACGGACGGAAGACGCCGTCCGGGACCGGCCCGCGGCCGACACCCACATGTGTCCGCGCCCCCGAGCGCGGCCATGCGAGATCCGATCGCCGCCTTGGTCAGACAGGAGGGGTGGCGCGCGGAGGGCGCGGCCGCCCGCGTCCACTACGAGGGCGGCCGCGACCGGTTCGCGGTGGAGTTCTACGCCGAGACGCCCCGCGTCCTCTACTGGTCCGTCCCGACCGACGACGACGAGGGCGGAACGGCGGTCCCGGTGCCACGCGACGACGTGCCGGATCCGCTCCGCCGACGCATCCGGGAGGACCTCGACGAGGCCGGAATCGACTCCGAGGTCGAGCGACGCGAACTCTGAGTTCGTCGAGCGGTCGCGGGTTCGAGGCCGTCGAGCGGTCGCGTGTTCGAGGCCGCCGCCGACCGCGTCCAAAAGCGTCGCGCGCCGGGCGGAGACCGGAGGGACCGGGGTGGCCGCGCCGTCGGTCGGGGGCATCGAGGACGAAACCACCCGAACGCCGGGTCGTTACCGGCGTTTTCTGCCGATGTATTTCGGTTCGAAGGAAACCTATTTGCCGCCCTGCCCGATACGAACGTGTGATGAGTGGCGTCGAATGGGAGGAAGACGATCCGTTCGAGGAGCAGCGGGACAAGATCGAGAATCCGATGAAGCGGCTGTTCGTCGAATACGGCCGCGACTACGTCCCGCAGGTGACGGTGGGAGTGCTCGCGAGCATCTTCGCGCGGCTGCTCGACCTCCTGCCGCCGCTCATGCTCGGGATCGCCATCGACGCCGTGTTCTACGAGGACGCCCTGTTCAGCGAGCAGATCCCGCTCGTACTGCTGCCGGACGCGTGGCTCCCGACGGAGCAGGCGGCGCAGTTCTGGTTCACCATCGCCGTCATCGGAACGGCGTTCGGTCTCGGGGCGGGGTTCCACTGGATCCGCAACTGGGGGTTCAACGCCTTCGCGCAGAACATCCAGCACGACGTGCGGACGGACACCTACGACAAGATGCAGCGGCTCAACATGGAGTTCTTCTCGGACAAGCAGACCGGGGAGATGATGTCCATCCTCTCGAACGACGTGAACCGGCTCGAACGGTTCCTGAACGACGGGATGAACTCCCTGTTCCGCCTGTCGGTGATGGTGCTCGGCATCGGCGTCCTGCTGTTCTGGATCAACTGGCAGCTCGCCTTAGTCGCGCTGCTGCCGGTCCCGATCATCGGCGGATTCACCTTCCTGTTCATCAGGATCATCCAGCCGAAGTACGCCGAGGTGCGCTCGTCGGTCGGGAAGATGAACTCCCGGCTGGAGAACAACCTCGGCGGCATTCAGGTGATCAAGTCGTCGAACACGGAGCGGTACGAGTCCGACCGCGTCGACGACGTCTCGATGGACTACTTCGACGCCAACTGGGACGCGATCACCACCCGGATCAAGTTCTTCCCGGCGCTCCGCGTGCTCGCCGGCATCGGCTTCGTGCTCACGTTCATCGTCGGCGGCCTCTGGGTGTTCCAGGAGACGCCGCCGGGACCGTTCACGGGCGAGCTCTCGGTCGGGATGTTCGTCGTCTTCATCCTCTACACCCAGCGGTTCATCTGGCCGATGGCGCAGTTCGGGCAGATCATCAACATGTACCAGCGCGCCCGCGCCTCCTCCGCGCGGATCTTCGGACTGATGGACGAGCCCTCGCGGCTCGCCGAGGACCCGGGCGCCGAGGACCTCACGGTCGGCGACGGCGACGTGGTGTACGACGACGTCTCCTTCGGCTACGACGAGGAGACGATCATCGAGAACGTCGACTTCTCGGTCGAGGGCGGAGAGACGCTCGCCCTCGTGGGGCCGACCGGCGCCGGGAAGTCCACGGTACTCAAGCTGCTGCTCCGGATGTACGACGTGGACGAGGGCGCGATCGAGATCGACGGACAGAACGTCAGCGACGTGACGCTCAGATCGCTCCGCCGGTCGATCGGCTACGTCGGGCAGTCGTCGTACCTGTTCTACGGCACCGTCCGCGAGAACATCACGTACGGCACCTTCGACGCGACCGACGAGGAGGTCCGCGAGGCCGCCGAGGCCGCCGAGGCCCACGACTTCATCGAGAACCTCCCGGACGGCTACGACACGATGGTGGGCGAGCGCGGCGTGAAGCTCTCCGGCGGCCAGCGCCAGCGCGTCACCATCGCGCGGGCCGTGCTGAAGGACCCAGACATCCTCATCCTCGACGAGGCGACCTCCGACGTCGACACGGAGACGGAGATGCTGATCCAGCGCTCGCTCGACCGGCTCACCGCGGACCGGACGACGTTCGCGATCGCCCACCGGCTCTCGACTATCAAGGACGCGGACACGATCCTCGTGTTGGAGGGCGGGAGGATCGCCGAGCGCGGTACGCACGACGAGCTGCTCGAGAACGACGGGCTGTACGCGCACCTCTGGGGCGTTCAGGCCGGCGAGATAGACGAGCTCCCGCAGGAGTTCATCGACCGCGCGCAGGAGCGCACCGCTCGGATCGTCGAGGAAGCCGAGAGCGACGACGACTGATCGGGACCGCGCTGCCGAGCGGGACGGCGCCGGGGCCCCGCCGCGGCGTCACCGCGGGAGTCGGGTCCACTCCTCTCCGGCCGCCTCCGGGGACGCGTCGTCGTAGCCGAGCGCGTCGAGGATCGCTCCGCGGACTTCCGACGGCTTCCGGAACTGCGTCCGCTCGCACCCTTCGAGGACGTCGTCGAGCCGCTCGGTCGCCGTCGGCGTCTCGAGTTCCGCGGCGCCGTACTGCTCTATCAGTTCCGCCGTCGTCACCGGGTACCGGTGTTCGCGGAGCGCCCGCTTCAGCGGACCGAACGTCACGGGGGGAGCCGGATCGTGCGCCTCCGTCTCGCGGTCCGTGTTGTCGCTGCTCATACGGCCGCGATCCACGGGGACCGTGATAATACCCCGGGCGCGTCCGGGCGACGAACCCCGTCCGCGAGCGGACGACCGGTCGCGGGAGGCGGCGACGACCGCCGCCTATACGACGCCGCGCGCCGAGGTGCGAGTATGCGCCTCAGCGAGGTCACCTGGACCGACGTGCGCGACGCCGACGTCGACGTCGCGTTCCTCCCGGTGGGCAGCACGGAACAGCACGGGCCGCACGCGCCGCTCGGGACTGACACGCTGAACGCCGTCGCGGTCGCCGAGGCCGGTGCCGACGCGTACGAGAACGGGGATGCGAGTTCCGCGAGCGACACGGCCGACGCGAGCGGCGACGGCGGCGGCGACGCGTCGCCGGGGGAAGTCGCGGTCGCCCCGCCGATACCTGTCGGCGTCGCCGAGGAGCACCGCGCGTTCGACGGGACGATGTGGGTCTCTCCGGAGACGTTCCGCGCGTACGTCCGGGAGTCCGCCGAGTCGCTGGTCGCCCACGGGATCGACCGCGTCGTGTTCGTCAACGGACACGGCGGGAACGTCGAGGCGCTCGCGGAGGTCGCCCGCCGGTTCTCCCGCGACGACGCACACGAGGGGTACGGCGTCGGGTTCACGTGGTTCGACGCCACGGGCGACCACGCGAGCGACATGGGGCACGCCGGGCCGCTGGAGACGGCGCTGTTGCGCGCGACGAACCCGGACCTGGTCCGCGAGGAGCGGATCGACGAGGCGAGCGCGGGCGCCGCAGACCGGTGGGGCGAGTGGGTCTCCGGCGTGAACCTCGCCCACGACTCCGACGAGTTCACCGACAACGGCGTCGTCGGGGACCCGCGGGCGGGCGACGCGGGGCGGGGCGAGGTCCTGCTCGACCGCGCGAGCGACGCGCTGGCGGAACTGACGGCGGCGGTCGTCGACCGGGACGCCGGGTGAGAGGGCGCGGCGGGGGACTACTCGTCCCCGTCGTCGCTCGCCGCGTCCTGGAGCGCGCCGCGGATCGCGGGGACGGTACCGGTGAGCGAGGCCACCTCCTCGGCGGCGCTCTCGATGTCGGCGACGAGCGATTCCAGCTCCTCGATCTCGGTCTTCAGGTCCTCGGCGTCCTCGAAGGCGTCCGCGCGCTCGCCGAGGACGTACGCCTTCTTGGCCGAGCGCACGCTGTCGGTCGCGTCGCCGGCGTCGAGGGCGGACTTCAGCCCGTTGAGCGCGCCGAGGACGTTGTCCGCGTCCGTCTCCCACACCGCGTCCGGGTCGGGGAGCTGCTCGCGCGCCGCCGCGAGGTGTTCTTCGACCTCCGCGCGGGTCTCCTCGGCCGCCTCGCCGAACAGGTCGTCGTCGTCGAACGTGGACTGGGCCATACCGGAACCGTCGTGCCCGCACCGTTTAAAAACCCGCCCGAAAGCGGAAGTGAAACCCGCGGGGAGGACGGATCCGACGACGGATCGGGGGGATCTCGCGTTCAGTTTCGGTCCGGCGGCGGGGGCGACTCAGCTTCGGACAGCGGGTCCGGCTCAGATCCGGACGAGCAGCTCCACCGCGATCAGCGTCACGAGGAGGCCGAGGAAGCCGGCGAGGACGGCGAGCGTCCGGATCTTGTCGTACACCGCGTCAGCGTCGGGCGTGGCCGTGAGGAGGGCCGGGCGGTCGCGGGGGCCGGACTCGTCCTCCGGGTCGAGGTCCGGGTCGGCGGGACCGGCCTCGCCAGCGGGACGAGCGTCGGTCTGGGGGTTCGGTTCCGACACGGTCGATCACTCGCGCCGGAGCCGCGTTAAACCGACTATGAGGGGACAATACCGGTATTGAGCCCTCCGGATATCAGGCCCGGTTCCACGGCGCCTCCTCGAAGTCGACGATCCGCTCGCCGCGGTCGAGCGCGTCGATCCGGGCGATCTGGTCGTCGGTCAGGTCGATCTCGCGGGCGGCCCAGTTGTCCTGAACGTGCCCGAAGTCGGCCGCCTTCGGGATCGGCGCGACGCGCTCCTTCGAGAGCAGCCACGCGAGGCTCACCTGCGCCGGGGTCACGTCGTGGCTCGCGGCGATCTCTCTGAGGGCGTCGACCTCGGCGACGCGGTTGCGCGCGATCGGCGAGTAGGCGACGAGCCAGTGGTCGTGCTCGACCGCGCGCTCGCGGAGCGTCTCCTGTTGGAGCAGGGGGTGACACTCGACCTGGTGGGCGAACACGTCGTGGTCGAGGCGGTCGATCGCCTCGTCGAGCTGGTCGGGCCGGAAGTTCGAGAGCCCGATCCGGTCTATCACGCCGTCGTCGACGAGGTCGTCGAGCGCGGACAGCGTCCCTTCGGGGTCGTAGCTGTTGATCGGCCAGTGGACGTACAGCAGGTCGATCGAGTCGACGCCGAGCCGGTCGCGGCTCACCCGCGCGGTCGCGGTCGCGTCGGCGTACGAGAGGTTGTCCGTCGAGAGCTTCGTCGCGACGAACAGGTCCTCGCGGTCGACGTCGGTGCGGTCGATCCCCGCCGACACGGACGCCTCGTTGTCGTACCCCTGCGCGGTGTCGACGTGGCGGTACCCCGTCTCGATCGCGTGTGCGACCCCCGAGACGCACTCCTCGCCGTCGGCCAGCTTGTACGTCCCGTACCCGAGTCGATCGAAGGCGTCTGCCATGCGAGAGGGTTCCGACGGGCGGGGCAAAAACCCGCCCGTTCGCGCGGGCGAGTCGGGTCGCTCCCGGCGGTCACTCGGCCTCGTCCGCGACCAGGTCCTCGTAGCGCGCGCCGGTCTGTTTCAGCGTCGCCGTCGAGTGGAGCCGCTCGTGGTCGAACGGGAGGTGGTCGGCCGCCAGCTCGTCGATCTTCGCGTCGACCGCCTCGGCCTCGCGGCCGTGGATCATCGTGAACAGGTTGTACTCCCAGTCCTGATCGGGCCGACGCGGCCGGTGGTAACAGAGGGTGACGTACGGGAGGCTCCCGACCGCCTCGCCGCGCTCGTCCAGCTCGTCGTCGGGCACGTCCCAGACCACCATACAGTTGTTCGTGAACCCGGTGACGACGTGGTTGACGATACAGCCGATCCGCTTGATACAGCCGTCCGCGAGCAGGCGCTCGACCGCCGCGAGGACCTCGTCGACGGTCGGGTCGACGCCGGACCCGTTCGCGGTGATCTCGCTCGCCACGTCGGCGTAGGGTGTCGCGGACAGCGGGAAGCCGTCCTGGATCGCGAGGAGGAGGTCGGCTTCGAGGGGCGTGAGGTCGCCGCGCGCGCTCTCGGAGATTCGGGTGGCGGAGACGTCCGTCTCTTCGAGCGACTCCCGCGCGAATCGATCCGCGTTGACCACGGGGAACTCGAGGTCGATGTAGTAGTCCGTGAGCATCGGGAGCGCCAGCACCTCGCAGCCGGTTCGCTCCTCGATCTCCGCGAGGATCGCGTCGCGCGTCTCCCGGGAGCCGGCGGTGACGACGAACCACTGGTTCCACTCGTGGTCGCGGCGGTAGTTGTGGTTCACCTGCCGGTAGCCGTTGATGACCTCCGCGACCTCGTCGAACCGGTCCTCGGGCGCGCGCACCGCCGCCAGCGTCGAGGAACCGATGACCGGCGGGTTGAGCACCGCACCGAACCGTCGGAACACCCCGCGCTCGCGGAGGTCGCGGACGCGGTCGAGGACCTCGTCGGCGTCGACGTCGGTTCCAGTTTCGGCCGCGACGTCGCGGGCGACCCGCTCGAACGGGCGCTCCTCGACGGGGAAGCCGCTCTGGTACTCGTCGATGAGGGCGGCGTCGACCGCGTCGACGTCGGCCCGCCAGTCGGCGTCCGGACTCATTACGCCGGTTAGGGGGCGGGCGTACGTACGGGTTTCGGAGGCTGCCGAGCGTCAGCGGGACTGGTCGTCGACGGGGCCGCGCGCGTCAGTCGTCGGCGGGGGCCTCGCCCGGCGCCGGGGCGAACGCCTGGGCGCTCTCTTCCAGCTGCGTCGTCGAGCAGCCGCCGACGGTCGCGGCCTGTTCGAGCGTCAGGGTGCGGGAACGATACAGCGTGAGCGCGGTGGCGACGGATTTGGACGTCATCGGGTACAATCAGCCAGTAGATGGACATACATATAACTCTAACGCTGTTTAGAGCCTAATATAGAATCAAAAGAGGATAGAACAGGTGGAAAATATTTTCTTTTGTCTAAGAAACGAACGCTCGTGGAGTTATTGATTGTGAACGAGTGCCACGGATCCGGCGAGATTGACGCTACAGCCCGGCCTCGCCGCTCGCGCGCGTCGCCTCGGTCGCGCGTCGCCTCGGTCGCGCGTAGAGCGACCGGCCATCGGCTCGATTCGTTCCCGGCGGGCGGGAGACGAACGGGGGACTTTTCGTCCGAGGACCCGAAGAGAGGGTATGGCTCAGGCGACCCAGGAGTTCGGCGAGTGGCCCCTCAAGCGGCTGATGACCGAGGTCTGCGGCTCCGGCCACAAGTCGGCCGACGACCTGACGCGCGCGCAGGCGACCGAGGCGTTCGAGCGGGTTCTCGCGGACGAGCCGGACCCGACGACGCTCGGGGCGTTCTGGCTCGCGAACCGCTGGAAGCGGAACACGCCGGAGGAGCTCGGAGCGTACGTCGACGTCATGTGCGAGCGCGTCGAGTACGCGGAGCCCGACGCCGACCCCGTCGACTGCGGCGCCAACTACGACGGGAAGGGGCGGACCGCGATCTTGGGCGTCGCGGCGGGCGCCGTCGCGGCCGCCGCGGGCACGCCGATCGTCGTCCACTCCGGCGACCGCGTGCCGACCCAGAAGCAGGACGCGTACAAGCACGTCTTAGACGAGCTCGGCGTCCACACCGAGCTGACGCCCGCGGACTCCGCCGACATGGTCGACGAGACCGGCTTCGGCTTCTACTACCAGCCCGCCTTCAACCCCGCCGTCGACGACCTGTTCGACCGCCGCGACATGATGGGCGTTCGGACGTTCGTCAACACCGTCGAGACGCTGGCGAACCCCGCCGGCGCCTCCGTCCACCTCGGCTCCTTCTACCACCTCGCGTTCGCGAAGAAGGTGGTCGACACGTTCGTCGAGAGCGAGTTCCACGACCTCGACCGCGTCCTGATGTTCCAGGGCATGGAGGGGTACGACGACGTGCGCCCCGGCTACACGAAGGTCGCCGAGTGGGACGCCGCGGACGGGAGCGACGGCGAGGGCGACGCCGGGGACGTCGGCAGCGAGGGCGCCTCCTTCGACGACTTCGAGATCGAGACGGCGGAGTACGGGATGGACCTCGAGGAGGACGACCTCGCGGTCGACGACGTCGCGGCCGACTCCGCGGAGATAACGGAGGCGGTGCTGGCCGGCGAGCGCGACGGCGCCTTCGCGGACGCGGTCGCGGTCAACGCCGCGCTCCGGATCTACGCCGGCGGCGACGCGGACTCCATCGAGGCCGGCCTCGACGCCGCCCGCGAGGTCATCGACGACGGAACCGCACACGGCGTGCTCGAAGCCATGCGGGAGTTCTGACCGCCGGGCCTCGGCGGCGTTTCGAGCCGGGCCGTCGGTCCGGCGCGCTCGGTTCTCGGTCGCTCACGGACCCCTTTTTTCGGTCCCGTGGTGTCGTCAGTTTCCGACTCCCGTCCCCCAATTTGGGTCCGATTTGGAACGGAGTTTGAAAAGCGCTCTTGAGGGCGGAGCACCGAGTGAACGTGTGTCGAAGATGACCCACGATACCGTACGCCACTATGTCGACGTGTGAACACTGCGAGGCGCACGTCTCCGAGCGGTTCGTCCAGGTGTTCGGGGACGACCGGGGGCGGGTACACGCGTGTCCGAACTGCTCGGCGAACGCCGGGATCGCGGAGGTCGCGAAGGAACGGGCGCAGGACGCCTGATCCCCCGCTGACCGCTCGGTTCCGCCCTCCCCCTCGCTCGGTTCTCCCTTTCCCTACCGCTCCGGCGCCGGCGGCATCGCCCGCTTGTGGGCGCTGCGCTCGTTGAGGTCGACGACGCGGTCGACGGCCGCCTCGGGCACGTCGAGTTCCCGGACCGTCGCCGTCCGCGAGAGCCCGCCGTCGACGTGGACCGCTAAGATCGCGTCGACGGTGTCGTAGTCGAGGCCCATCTCCTCGGCGTCGGTCTGTCCCTCCCACATGCCCGCGGTCGGCTCCTGCATCACGAGGTCGCGGGGAACGCCGACGTGCGCGGCCAGCTGGCGCACCTGCTGTTTGTAGAGGTTGCCGATCGGGTTGCAGTCCACCGCCTGGTCGCCGTACTTCGTGTAGTAGCCCGTCATCGCCTCCGCGCGGTTGCCGGTGCCGAGGACGACGCGGTCCTCGGCGTTGGCGACGAAGTAGTTCAGCACGGCGCGGGTGCGGACGTAGACGTTGCCCGCGGCGGTGCGGTCGTCCGCCGCCTCCGGGACAGCGTCGAAGAACGCCTCCGCGATCGGCTGGATCTCGACCACGTCGTACTCGATGCCGAGGTCCTCGGCGACGCGCTCGGCGTCGCTCATCACGTCCGCGTCGTTCACCGCCGAGGGCATCGTGAGCCCGTGGAGGCCCTCCTCGCCGAGCGCCTCGACCGCGAGGTGCGCGGTGAGCGTCGAGTCGATGCCGCCCGAGAGGCCGAGGACCGCGCCCTCGGCGCCCGCGTCGTCGACGACGTCGCGGATGAACGAGACGATGCGCTCGCGGGTCGCCTCCAGCTCCTCGTCCGAGAGGCGGAGGTCGAGCGGGGGGTCGTCCGACAGCAACACCGACTGCTCCGAGGTCCGGCTCATGGACGGGTTCAGGGACCGAGAGGACAAATATCTCCCCGTCGGTTCCGGGAACTGGACGCGCGTCGGGTTCTACAGCAGCCCGTCCTCTCTGGCCAACAGCAACCCCTCCAGCGTGGCGTCGTTCGTCGGGGGTTCCCGCGCGACCGCCAGCGCCTCGTCGACCGGGACCGCCCGGGGAGCGAGGAACTCGTTGCTGTCGTGGTCGACGTCGACCGGCTCCAACCCCTCGGCGAACACGTAGCCGCGCTCGTGGCGTAACACGCCGGTCGAACACCACACCTCCTGGAGCAGCGAGGTCGACGACGGCGCGAAGCCGGTCTCCTCGGCGAGTTCGCGCGCGCCCGCTTCCGTGTATGACTCGCCGGACTCGACGATCCCCGCGGGGAGCTCCAGCTGGGTGTTCCGGACGGTGGGGCGGTACTGCTCGACGAACAGGACTCGGTCGTCCGCGACCGCGACGATCACCGTCGCCGGCGACAGCTCCGCCCAGTAGTACCGCTTCTCCGTCCCGTCGGGCTGCTCGACGCGGTCGTAGCCGCCGACGAACCACCCCTCGTCGTACTCGACGACGACCTCGCGGACCGGCCACTCGGGCTCGCCCGGCAGTGAGTGGTTGCGGCCGTCCGAGAACGCCGGGAGATCGCGGAGGTCGGTGGCCGGCGCGTCGGGGTCACCGGGGCCGTCGCCCGCGTCGGGGTCACCGGGGCCGTCGCCCGCGTCGTCGCCGCCGGCTTCGCCCGTCACGGACGGACGACCTCCGCGTGGTACGTCTGGCCGTCGCGGCGCACCCGCACGCCGGTCTCCGTCGCGGCCTCGGGCACCTGTCGGGTGAGCGCGTCGACCTCGTCGAACGGCGTGTGCGTGAACGACTCCTTCAGCCCGTACGGGCCCGTCTGGTACCCCTCAGAGCGCCCGTCCGCGCTCTCTATCGCGCCGATCAGGTACGGGTACCGCCGGTCGGAGACGTTGTTCACGTCGGCGGCGGTACCGTTCGTCTCGATCGGCTCGACGGTGAGGTAGTAGGGGTCGCCGCTCCCGAGGTAGCTCGGGAGCGCCCCGAGCGCGAGCAGCGCGACGACGACCAGGGCGATGGCGACGAGGAGGTTCCGGGTGACCCGGCGCATGGTCGCCGTAGGGGCCGGCGGGGAATACCGGTTTCGACCGGGGGAAGGCGCATCGGTATCGGCGGACGGTCGGGAGGGCGACCGCCGACGCGCTTTAGCCCGCGGCGCCCCTGCCGCACACATGGAGTACCGGTTCGAGCTGGCGCTTTGCGCCGCGCTCGAATCCCCCGACCGCGTCGTCGCCCGCCAGCTCGGCGCGGGCGTCGAGACGCCGGGGACGCGCATCGTCGACGTCTGTCTGCTGTCTCCCGGCCCTGACTTCGACGACCGCGCCGCGATCAGCGCCGAGCGCATCCCCGACCCGGCCATCGAGGCCCCCGTCGGGCCCGGCGAGGCCGTCCCCGTCGCCGACGCGTTCGACCTCCCCGCAGACCGGGCCGCCGCCGTCGTCGATCGCGCGGCCGAGGTCGGCTACCTCGAACGCGAGCGGCGGAACGGGCGGGAGGTCGTGCGCGCGACCGCGCGCTACCCGGACGACTGGGTCGGCGAGGTCACCGCGATCGAGAACAAGCCCGACCTCGGGACGCCGGGCGACCTGGAGGCGCAGCTACGGTACGACGTCGCGCTCAGCCTCTTCGACCGCGTCGTCCTCGCGACCGCCTCCTACGTCACCCGCGCGCACCTCAATCGGATCCCCGACGCGGTCGGAGTCTGGCGGTTCGATCCGGAGACGAGCGAGCGCGAGGTGGTCCGCGAGCCGACACCGCTCGACCCGGACGCGCCCGGCGTCGAGATACGCGCGGAGCGCCCCTCCCGCACGGATGTCGCGCTCGTCGACCCGGCGGCGAAGGCGCGCAAGCGGCGCCGGATCGCGGAGCGCGCGTACGGGAAGGGGTGGCGCCCCGAGCCGCCGGCGTGCGCGCACGGCGAGGCGACCGCGGACGGACGTCCGCGATGCGCGCAGTTCGACCGCGTGGTCGACCCCGGCCGAGAGTGCGGGAGCGGCTGTCCCGCCTTCGAGCCCGCCGACCCGCCGGACGCAGACAGGGGGGGCCTCCGAGACGAGCGGACCGCGTGGGTCGCCGCGCCCGACGGGGACGGCCCGCGCCGGCAGTCCGGGCTCTCGCGATACCTGTGAGAACGCTTATACGGCGAGAGCGGGTCCTTCCGGTATGGACGAGATCGAAGACGTCTTCGTGGCGCGGCTGATGTCGACGGACCTCCACACGGTGACGCCGGACACGCTGGTCGAGGACGCGGCCGCCGTGCTGCTGGAGAACGACATCAGCTCGGTGCTGGTCGTCGACGGCGACGGCGACCTCGTCGGAATCTTAACCTCGACGGACTTCGTCGACATCGTCGCGAAGAGCCAGCCGAAGGCGGAGACGACCGTCGAGCGGTACATGACCGCCGACCCGATCACGGCGGGCGCGCAGGACGACGTGTCGGCGGTCGCCGCGACGATGCTCGAACACGGCTTCCACCACGTGCCGGTCGTCGACGGCGACGCGCCGATCGGTATCATCACCACCTCCGACTTCGCCGCGTACGTCTCCTCGCCGGAGTCGGTCTCGGCGTAGGGCGACCCCCGCCGAGCCGAGTGCGGCGGCGGCCGCAGTCCCCGTCGAGCGGGCCGCCCCGTCCGCGACCGCGACAAGTGCCGCCACTTCCTGTGCCCGTATTACCCCGGAGCGCGTACCCGGGACCGTGTCCGATCACCTACACCTCAACCTCTTCACCATGGCCTCGGTCGAGCACGTCTCGCCCGGGTCGTGGCGGTTCCCCGGCGACCGGTCGACGGACTACGCCGACCGCGGGTACTGGACGGAGGTCGCGCGGACCGCCGAGCGCGGCGGCTTCGACGCCGTGTTCTTCGCGGACGTGCGCGGGGTCTACGACGTGTACGGCGACGACCGGGAGGTCGCCGTCGAGCGGGCGGTCCAGACGCCCGCGAACGATCCGCAGCTCGTCGTGCCCGCGATGGCCGAGGTCACCGACGACCTCGGGTTCGCGGTGACGCGCTCGACGACGTACAACCACCCCTACCAGCTCGCGCGGGAGTTCTCGACGCTCGATCACCTCACCGACGGCCGGATCGCGATCAACGTCGTCACCTCCTACCTGGAGTCGGCCGCGGCGAACCTCGGCCTCGACGAGCGGATGGACAAGGAGACCCGGTACGACCGCGCCGACGAGTTCCTCGACGTCTGTTACGCGCTGTGGGAGGACTCCTGGGAGGACGGCGCGGTCGAGGTCGACCGCGAGGCCGGCCGGTACAGCGATCCGGAGAAGGTACACGCGATCGACCACGAGGGCGACCACTTCTCGGTGCCGGGGCCGCACGGCTGCGAGCCGTCGCCCCAGCGCACGCCCGTCGTTTACCAGGCGGGCTCCTCCGACTACGGGCGGTCGTTCGCCGCGCGCAACGCCGAGGCGGTCTTCGCCAGCCAGCCGACCGAGGAGGGCGTCGTCGAGTACATGGACGACGTGAAGTCCCGCGCGGCCGACGCCGGCCGCGACCCGGAGAGCCTCCGATTCTTCATCGGCGTGGTCCCGGTCGTCGGGGAGACGCAGGCGCTCGCGGAAGCGAAGTACGAGGAGTACAAGCGGCACGTAGACGTCGAGGCGACGCTCGCGCTGCTGTCCGGATTCCTCGACATGGACCTGTCCGAACTCGACCCCGACCGGAAGGTCGAACACATCGAGACGGACGCGATCCAGGGAACGATGAACGCGTTCACGAAGGCCCAGCCCGACCGCGAGTGGACGGTCCGCGAGGTCGCGGAGTTCTGCGGGCTCGGCACCACCTCGCCGAAGATCGTCGGGACTCCCGAACACGTGGCCGACGAACTCCAGCGCTGGCACGAGGAGGTCGGCGTCCACGGCTTCAACGTCAAGGAGGTCGTCCGCCCCGACTCGCTCGTCGACTTCGTCGATCTCGTCGTGCCGGAACTGCGCGAGCGCGGCCTCGTCCCGGAGGCGGACGCCGAACCCCCGGGCGAGACCCTCCGGGAGCGGCTCCTCGGCGAGGGACAGACGGGACTCCGCGCGGACCACCCCGCCCGGCAGTAGCGCGGACGAACTCCTCTGACCGTCCGGAGTAGACGCTGTCGTGCGGTTTCGGTGTTCTAATTAGCGAGCTGTTGTGAACGGATTGCCGGAAACTAATACCACAGATCTGCCGCCCCCGGCACCCTTAAGTGGTTACCACCGCTTGTTTTAGGTGACGCTTCGCTTGGAGGGCCGAAGCGTCAGCGGGGACCTACAGAACGACGCGCTCGTGCCACCTTTTCCCGGCACGGGCGCGCCGTTCGTTCCTTTACTCGCCGAGCGACTCGCTCGCGTCGCCGCGGCTCGACGCGTCACGCCCGCGCGGCCGACAGTGCGAAGTCCTTTCGGACCGAGTCGCGGGTATGCCGCTGTTACAGTTCGCGACGACGCTGTCGCTGTCGCCGGCGGAACGGGAGTCGTTCGTCGCGTTCGTCACCGAGCGGTACACCGAGGAGATGGAGACGACGGCCGGCCACGTCGCGGTGACGATCGCCGAACACGACCCCTCGGCGATGGCGATCGGCCGGGCGGTCGAGGGGCCGCTCCTGTTCCTCGACGCCGAGATCCGCGGGGGACGCCCGTTCGAGTACAAGCGCGCGTTCGCGCTGGCGGTGATGGAGCGGGCCGTCGAGGCGCTCGGCGTCCCCGAGCCGAACTGTAAGGTCGTCTTCACCGAACACGCCGGCGAGGACATGATGGGGATCGACCGCGTCGGCGGCGACTGGGACGGGGCGTAGGCGACCCGCCGCCCCTCGATCGCTCTCCCGAGCGCGGCCGGCCCGCACCGCCGCTCAGAGATTCTCTTCTTGGTACGCGCCGTCGTACGTCCCCTCGTGGTCGGCCTCGGCGAGGACGAGCTGCGCGATCCGCGCGCCCGGTTCGATCTCGATCGGGTGCCCCACGTCGAGCCGTCCCTCCCCGACGCCCTCGTAGCCCGCGTCCCACACCGCGGTGTCGAGGGTACAGGCGTTCCGCAGCAGCGTCGAGCGCGGGAGGACGAACCCGATCCGGCCCGCCGGGATCCGAACCGGTTCGCCGTACCGCACGACGTAGCTCCCGCGTTCGAGCCGGTAGCAGTCGCCTCTGGGCTCCAGCTCCCGGCGCTTGCCCACGCGCTTCCCGTCGCGCCCGAGCCGGCCCGGTTCGGTCTGTGCGAACACCGCGTCGACGGTGAGGTCGACGCCGTTCGGCTGTCGCTGCGCGTCGTCGAGGTCGGCGCCGGCCGCCTCCAGCGCCGCCGTGACCGCGGCTCCCGAGTCGAACATGGGCGTCCGGAACCGCGGGCGACGCTAAACGGTGTCGGACGCGCGCCGCGCCGATCGGACCGGAAGCGGCCGGTCTCGCCGGGACCGTTGAAACGGTCGATTTACGCCGTTTCAGACGTTTAATGACCTAAAATACTCGGAACGGCTACGCATTTCACGGTGCGTGGTGTCACGTCGAGATCGCAGCGAATGTTGCTGGATCACGGGATCTAACACGGTCGATCTTCGTGAAACTCGCGGGTTTTATATTCACGGGAGAGCCATCTCCGCGTGATATGGGACAAACGATTACGGAGAAGATCCTCGATGACCATCTCGTCGAGGGCGAGCTGACGCCCGGCGAGGAGATCGGCATCGATATCGACCAGGTGCTGACGCAGGACACCACGGGGACGATGGTGTGGCTCCAGTTCGAGGCGCTCGATCTGGACGAGGTCCAGACGGAGCTGGCCGCGCAGTACTGCGACCACCAGACGTACCAGTTCGACTTCAAGAACACCGACGACCACCGCTTCCTCCGCTCTGCGGCCGGCACGTACGGCGCCTACTTCTCTCGGCCCGGCAACGGCATCTGCCACCAGGTCCACAAGGAGAACTTCGCGGCACCCGGCAAGACGCTGCTCGGCTCCGACTCGCACACGCCGACCCCCGGCGGTCTCGGCGAGCTCGCGATCGGCGCCGGCGGCCTCGACATCGCCGTCGCCATGGGCGGCGGCCCCTACTACGTCGAGATGCCGGAAGTCGTCAACGTCCACCTCGAGGGCGAGCTCCCCGAGTGGGCGACCGCCAAGGACGTGGCGCTCCACCTGCTCGGCGAGCTGACCGTCAAGGGCGGCGTCGGCAAGATCTTCGAGTACACCGGCCCCGGCGCCGAGAAGCTCTCGATCCCGGAGCGGACCACGATCACGAACCTCGGCACCGAGCTCGGCGCCACCTCCTCGATCTTCGCGACCGACGAGAAAACGAGAGACTGGCTCGCGCGCCAGGACCGCGAGGAGGAGTACGTCGACCTCCAGCCCGACGACGACGCGGAGTACGCGGAGACGATCGAGGTCGACCTCGGCGAGCTCGAACCGCTCGTGGCCGCGCCGTCGATGCCCGACAACGTCGCCCCCGTCAGCGAGTACGAGGGCACCGACGTCGAGCAGGTCATCGTCGGCTCCTGTACCAACGGCGCTTACGAGGACATCCTCCCCAGCGCGAAGATGCTGGAGGGCCGCGAGGTCTCCAAGGGGACCGAGATGATCGTCGCGCCCGGGTCCAAGCAGGCGTCCGAGATGCTGGCCCGAGAGGGCTGGACCGCGGAGATGATGGCGGCCGGCGTCAACTTCTCCGAGGCGACCTGCGGCGCGTGCATCGGCATCGGCCACGTGCCCGCGTCCGACTCCGTCTCGCTGCGCACCTTCAACCGCAACTTCGAGGGTCGCTCCGGCATCGAGGACGACTCCGTCTTCCTCTGCTCGCCCGAGGTCGCCACCGCGGCGGCCATCACCGGCGAGATCGTCGACCCGCGCGACCTCGCGGACGAGCTCGGCGACCTCGAGGCGCCCGGCCTCGAGATGGGGACGAAGTACGGTCCCGGCATGGGCCGGTCCGACTCCGACATCATCTCGCCCGACGAGGCGATCGACGACGGCCTCGTCAAGGGCCCGAACATCGGCGACGTGCCGCTCAAAGACGACATCGACGTGGACGGCGGTGAGGCCCTTCTCAAGATGAAGGACAACATCACCACCGACCACATCATCCCGGCGACGGCGGACATCCTGAAGTTCCGCTCGAACATCGAGAAGCTCTCCGAGTTCACGCTCTCGCGCGTCGACGACACGTTCGCCGAGCGCGCGCTCGCTGCCGACGGCGGCGTCCTCGTGGCCGGCGAGAACTACGGCCAGGGCTCCTCGCGCGAACACGCCGCGCTCTGTCCGATGTACCTCGGCATCGAGGCGGTCTTCGCGCAGAGCTTCGCCCGCATCCACAAGGCGAACCTCTTCAACTTCGGGATCGTCCCGCTGGCGATCGACGAGGAGACGTACGAGCGGATCGACCAAGGCGACGACCTCGAGATCCTGGACGACGTGCCCGCGGGCGTCTCCTCCGGCCAGGAGGAGTTCACCGTGAGCGTCAACGGCGAGTGGGAGTTCACCGCCGACCTGGACGCCTCCGAGCGCGAGCGCGACATCCTCTCGGCGGGCGGCAAGCTCTCGTGGGTCAAACAGCAGCACGTCGACGACGGCTCCGGCGCGGCGCCGGCCGACGACTGAACCCGCGCGGTCGACGCGACCGATCGACCCCGATTTTTCGTTTTTTCCCGCCGCGAGCGACCCGTATCGACGGGACTGGGGTCACCGCTCGCGGTGAGACCCGCGACGGCGACCCGATCGGGACGGACCGGTCGGTGAGCGTCGCGAAAAAGCTCTCGGGGAGAGAGAAAGCGACCGTCGGTCGGGACGGGGTTAGCGGGCCGCGGCGGCGACGCGTTCGCGCTCCTCCTTCTGCGAGATGGAGTAGGAGCCCTCGGCGTCGTAGTCGGCCGCGGCGACGAGCTCGTTCGCGAGCGCCTCGGCGGCCGAGGTCGTCGACTTGTACGTCGCGCTGGCGACGGCGTCCGAAATGAAGAGCAGCGCCTGGTCGACGCGGCGCTGCGGGGCGACGTCGACCGCCTTCGGGACGGAGATGCCGCCGTACTTCAGGCGGACGGTCTCCTCGCGGGGCGCGGCGTTCTCGACGGCCGTCACGAGGATCTGCGCCGGGTTCTCCTCGGTCCGCTCGTGGACGATGTCGAACGCGTCGCGGACGATCCGGGTCGCCTGCTGTTTCTTCCCCGTGTTCTCGTCCGTCTGCATCAGACGGTTGATGAGGCGTTCGACCAGCGAGATCTCCGACTTCTTGAACTGCTTGGACGCGTGGCGACCCATCGTGTGCGCGATGGGCGTCACGGTCATGTAGCGCTTCGTCGACGGGTCCTCGTAGGCGATCTCGGTGACGTCCCAGACGCCGAACAGCTTGGCGTTCTCGTCGGCGGCCTCGCTGGAGGCGGGCGCGTCAGGGTCCGGCTCGTCGGCGGCGACGTCCTCCTCGGACGGCGCCTCGGTCTCTTCGCCGCTCATCTGACCGGTTTCTCCGCGTTGCCGCGAACCAGTTCGATCATCGACACGCCGTTGACCTTCTCGACCTTGTAGTTGACGCCGGAGAGGTCGCCCATCGCGCGACCCTTCGCGCCGCCGATCCCGGCGATCGTGACCTCGTCGTGCTCGTCGATGAAGGAGATCGCGCCGTCACCGGGACAGAACGCGGTGACCTGTTTCCCGTTTTTGATGAGCTGAACCCGGACGCACTTTCGGATCGCCGAGTTCGGCTGCTTTGCCTCGATGCCGACCTTCTCGAGGACGATGCCGCGCGCCTGCGGGGCACCCTCCAGGGGGTCGGACTTCTTTTTGAGCCCGCGCTCGCGCCGAGCGTACTCGGAGTCGGACCAGCGGCGCTTCTGCCGGTCCTTTTTGAGCTTACGGGCCGCGTACTTGCCGTTCGCCATCGTACGCCTACTTCCGAACGGAGCTACTTAAGCGTCGTCTTTCTCCGTCGCGAAACGGCCTCAGATCCCCCGAGCGGCACCTCTCGACGGATCTGAGAGTGTTTCACGCGGAGGCGCGATCGAAAACGACGGACGCTCGCTCCCGCTGAGCCGGTAAGCCGACGAGAGCGCCGGTCGTTCGATCCCCGTCGGGCGCCTCGAGCGTCAGCCGCTCGTCTCCTCGCGCGCCGTCTCGACCCACGCCGGCTCCGACACCGTCGCGCCGAGGTCCAGGTAGTCGATGTCGACGTCGACGGTGGCCGACTGCCCGTCGTGGTCGCCCGCCCACGACTGGACGAGCCGCGGCACGACGCCGGACTCGTACACGTGAACGGTCGCCGACGCCGTCTCGACGGTCTCGGGGATGTTCCGGTCCCCCTCGAAGGCGTCGGCGGTGAACCGGGCGGTCGGCTCGCCGCGCACCTCGCCCTCGCCGTCGCTCGCCGGGTTCCACAGATTCAGCCCCTCGTACTCCGTCTTGCCGCCCTCGGTCTCCTCCTCGACGCGGATCCCGGTCGCCACCTCCGAGCGCATCGCCGACTCGAGCGCCGCCGCCGACCGGTCCGTCGACCGGCGGGCGTACCGCGTCCCGTCGGCGGTGCGCCGGCGGATGAACGCCGTCCCGTCGGCGACGTACAGCTCCGAGACGTCCGGCTCGTCGGTCTCGGTCACCTCCTGTCGCACGTACTGGCGCCCGTTTTCGAGGTCGTAGGCGGCCTCGTACTCCTGTGAGGGGAGCCACGGGCTCGGCTCCGCGTCGCCGTCGTGGCTCGTCGCCGCCGTCGAGGAGAGCGTGGCGCCCCCGGCGTCGACGAGCGCGTCGGCGTGTCGCTCCGCGAGCGTCGCCGCGTCGAGGCCGTCCGCCGCCCGCCAGTCGGCGTCGGGGAACGGTCGGTCCGACCCGTCGCCGCCGAGGCAGCCTGCGGCGCCGACCGCGGCTCCGACTCCCACTCCGGCGAGGAAGCGTCTTCGGTCCATGCGAGAGCGAGCTGGCGCGTCGGGAAAAGGGCGCGGGTTCCCGGCTCAGGTTAGCTGGACGTCGTCGACGTCGTAGTGCCGCTCCGCGAGTCGGCGGGCGGTCTCGATGTTGTCGCCGTCCGCGCCGATGGCGACGCCGCGGTCCGCCTCCGGGACCTCGACGTACGCGACGCGGTCGTTCTGCTCCGAGATGGTGACGGCGTTGACCGCCGCCGGCGCGAGCGCGCTCGCGACGAACGCCTCCGCGGTGTCGGCGTCCTCGACCAGTTCGATCGACTTGTCGAGCTTGCGCTCGGCCTCCGCGACGGTCTCGCCGGCCTGCCCGATCGCGGCGGCCATCTCGCCGGCGGGCACCACGAACACGAGCCGGTCGCCCTCCACGAGGCAGTCGGTCGGCGCGACGCCGGTCAGCTCGTCGAACCGACCGATGTATCGCCGCGCCTCGTCGGAGAGCTCGACGTACATCAGTCGTCGCTCACGACGCGCGACCCCATCCGGAGGTCGACGTCGCCGGTCCCCATCGAGATGGGCTTGCCGGCGATGACGTTCTCGATGACGCCGTCGAGCTCGTCGTACTCGCCGTGGATCGCGGCGTCGAGCAGGTGGTTGACCGTCACCTCGAACGCCGCGCGAGCGAGCACCGAGTCCTTGTTGCCGGAGATTCCGTGCCGGCCGATCGACTCGATCTCGCCGTTGTTCGTCATGATGTCGGCCACGAGCATGAGGTGACGGACGTTCACGTCGTCGAGCCCCTGCTCTTCGAGCGTGTTCTTCGTCTCGTCGATGATCGTCTCGCGGGCCGCCTCGACGCCGAGGTTGCGGTAGATCTCGTGGATGTTGTTACACGTCGTCCGCGAGGCGTCGACCCCCTCGATGTCGAGGGTGTCGCCGAACGCCGACCCCTCGGTGTAGAGGACGAACTCCTCGTCGCCGTCGATCTCCTCTTTGCGGATGACGACGCGCTCGATCTCTTCGATCCCCTTGAACACGATCTCCCGGAGCCGCTCGACGAGCTGGAGCAGCTCGCGGTAGCTCGGCTCGTTGGGGCCGAACTCGATCACGGTGCCGGCCTGCCGGACGTCGACGCCCAACGCGTCCTCGATCGTCTCGGCGATGATCCCGGCGATCTCCGTCGGGTCGGAGTGGGTTGGCCACCGCTCCAGGAGGGTGTCGTCGTTCAGGTCGATCCGGACCAGCATGTCCGCGACGTTCGTCGACACGTCACCGAGCGCGAGGATGCGCGTGGCCTCGATCGACCAGACGACCTCGTGGGCCTTCTCGCGGTCGGTGGCGTACTCGCCGTCGAGGTGGACCGTCATCATCGGCGTGTCCGGCGTCTTCCGAGCGTCCACCAGCTCGATGAGCCGGGGGAGCCCCTGCGTGACGTCGATCTCTGCGACGCCAGCGTAGTGGAACGTGTTCATCGTGTTGTGTGTCACGACGCCCTCCGCCGTGGTGAACGTCTCCAGTCCCTCGACCGAGAAGTCGTACACGTGGTCGTGTTCGGTCGATACGCCTTCGATCGACTCGATGCGGTCCCACACCACGTCGCCGGCGACCGCCTGGCGGAGTTCGTCGAACGCCTCCGAGTCGACGCCGGCCTCCTCCGCCTCGTCAACGAGCCGTCGGAGCCGAGAGCGGCCGATCCGCTGGCGGTTCGACGCCGCGTTCACCTGTCGGCTCGGAATGCCGGCGTCGGACGCGACCTCGCGGAGCGCGTCGCCGAAGTTCGGAACCTGATCGGTGGCGTCCGGTCCCGTCTCGTCGAGCTCGGCGGCCGCAGCGTCGAGTTCGTCTCCCCGCTCGCCGACCATTCCGATCCGGTCGGCGAAGCGCTGGACGTGTTTCTTCGGCACGCGGAGCGTCCGCGACGCGTCCTGTTCGCCGAGCGTCGCGTACACGTCGAACCGAGCGAGCAGCAGCGCGATTCCCGCGGTGAGCCGGTCGCTCGTCGAACTGGAACGGACCGCGCTTTCCGCGACGTTGCCGTCGCCGCTGAAGTACCCACTAAGCAGCCCCCGGGCGAACTCGTCGTCCGCGCCGTACGCGAATCCGGGAACGATCTTCTGCTCGTCTTCCGTACACGCGGCGCGCAGGAAGTCGGCGAGGATCGTCCCGTTCACGCGAACGTCGTAGCCGCGAGCGAACCCGCTGTCGTTCTCGTACTCGTTCACCGAGAGGTCGAACCGATCGGCGAACGCTCGGACGCGGTCCTGGAACGTCTCGTCGACGTTCGAGACGGACACGTAGTGGTCCGTCAGCGACCCCTCCGCGAGCCACGCGCCGACGAAGAACCCCGTCTCCGCGTCGAGCGGGAATCGTTCCGGGAGACCGACCGTCCCGCCGGTCGGATAGACGGTCTCCCCGTCGAGGTCTCCGGCGTCGAGCGCGTCGCGCTTGTTGCGGAGCTGATCCGCCCCGACCGGAGCGGTGTCGACGCCGCCGTCGGCGAGCGTCGACGTGTACCAGTAGTCGGTCGCCGGGAGGAACTCCCGGAGGTCGACCTCGTCGTCGCCGTCGCTCTCGTACGAGCCGACGACCGGGAGCCAGTCACCCGCTTCGAGGTCGTCGCCGGCGACCGGGACGACCTCGTTGTCGCGCCGGGTGACGAACGAGTGGGCCTTCGTCGCCCGGATCGTCCGACCGGACTCGAGTTCGAACCGAAGCAGCTCGTCCGGCGCGTCGTGGCGACTGACCTCTTCGACGGGCTTCCAGCGTACGCCCTCGCCGCCGTCGAGGCTGAGCGTCTCCAGCCCGTCGGGCGCGAGCCCGACCTCGTGGTCGTCCACCGACCGGGACTCGCGGGACGTCAGTACCTCGTCGACGAGCGGGCCGATCTCGACGACGTCGGTCGTACCGCTCCGCCGAACCACGACGCGCTCGTCGGACGGGACGCTCATCTGCGTCCCGGGCTCGCCGATCGATTGGGCAGAAACAGTGCCCACAGGGTCCAAGGGATCAACCCGCGTCTGCTCGTAGCGGTTCTCGACGCCCTCGACGATGTCGGTCGCCTGTTCGATGGTGACCTCGCCGGCCTCCTCGGCCTTCCGGTCTATCGCCTCGTACACCTTCGTCTTGAGTCGGCGCGGAAGCTCGGTCGCCTCCACGACCGCCTCCATGTCGTCGGTGACGCCGTCGAACTCAGTCATCGGACTCCACCCCCGGCCCGCCGGCCTTGTTAAGTCCCGGCCCGGCGTGTTCGGAGAGGTTCGTCGGCGGCTCGCGCTCGCCGAGGAACCGCTCCTTCTCCTCGTCGGAGGCGAACTCGGCGTCGACCACGCGGTCGACGATGCCGTCGACGTCGATGCCGTCCTCCTCGCCGGAGGAGACCTTCACCGGCGAGGTGCCGTCTTCGCCGAACTCGAACTGGACGATGCGGCCCGAGGTGTCCCGGACCGTCCCGTCGTACTGCGCCTCCAGCTCGGAGAGCGCGTTGATGAGCCGCCGCTGGAGGTAGCCGGACTTGGAGGTCCGGACCGCCGTGTCGACGAGCCCCTCGCGGCCGCCCATCGCGTGGAAGAAGAACTCCTGGGGCGTGAGCCCGCCGCGGTAGGAGTTCTCCACGAAGCCGTGCGCCTCCGAGGAGAGGTCGTTCGGCCGGTAGTGGGAGAGCGTCCGGTCCTCGTAGCCGCGGTTGATCCGCTCGCCGCGGACCGCCTGCTGGCCGACGGAGCCGGCCATCTGCGTGAGGTTCAGCATCGACCCGCGCGCGCCGGAGCGGGCCATGACGACGGCCGGGTTGTCGTCGCCGAAGTGCTGGTCGGCGATCTCCCCGGCCGAGTCGCGGGCCTTCCCGAGCGTCTGCATGATCTTCATCTCGAGCGTCTCGTCGACGCCGCGGCCCGGCAGCGACTCGAGCTCGCCGGCCTCGTACGTCTCGATGAGCTCCTGGACGCGGTCGTAGGCGCTCTCGATCGCCTCGTCGACCTGCTCTTCGGCCTCCGGCGGGATCGACTCGTCGTCGATCCCGATCGAGAACCCGAAGTTCATGATCGCGCGCATCGCCAGCGACGCGATCTCGTTGATGAACACGCGGGCGCGGGTCTCGCCGTACTCCTTGGTGAGGGTGTCGACCACCTCGCCGCCGAACGCGCCGACCGCGTCCTCGTCGATGGTCCCCTCTATCAGCTGGCCGTCCTCGATGACGACGCTGTCGCCGGCCGAGGAGGTAAACGAGAGGTCGAGGTCGTCGGGGAGCAGCTCCGAGAACAGCGTCCGGCCGGTCCAGAACTCGCGGCCGTCGTCGTCGACGCCGTCGGCCTCGGGCAGCTCGTCCACGCGCGTGGCGCGGAGCAGGTCCAGCGCCTGCGTCTCCGAGAACTCGGGATTCGAGTGGGTGAGCAGGTACGTCCCGGAGATGTGGTCCTGAATCGCACCGATGATGTTCCCGCCGAAGCGGGGCGAGAGGATCTGCTCTTGGACGCGCATGAGGACGCGCGCCTCGGCGCGGGCCTCCTCGTTTTGTAGCGCGTGCATGTTCATCTCGTCACCGTCGAAGTCGGCGTTGTACGGCGGACAGACGACGGTGTTGAGCCGGAACGTCTTGTACGGCATCACCACGACCTCGTGGGCCATGATGGACATCCGGTGGAGCGAGGGCTGGCGGTTGAAGATCACGATGTCGCCGTCCACGAGGTGGCGGTTCACCTCCCAGTCGGGTTCGACCTTCTCGGCGAGCTCCTCGCAGTTCTTCTCGGTCACCTTCAGCCGGCGCCCGTCGGGGCGACGCACGTAGTTCGCGCCGGGGTGGGCCTCGGGGCCGTTCCGGACGTACTGACGCGCCTCGTCGACGTTGCGCTCGGTGACGTTGAGCGTCTGCGTCATCTCCATGGCGACCCGGTCCGGGACGCCGACCTCGTTCAGCGACAGGGTCGGGTCCGGCGAAATAACGGTCCGGGCGGAGAAGTTGACGCGCTTCCCCGAAAGCGAGCCGCGGAAGCGCCCCTCCTTCCCCTTCAGCCGCTGGCTGAGGGTCTTGAGGGGGCGACCGGAGCGGTGGCGCGCCGGGGGCGTCCCGCTGATTTCGTTGTCCACGAACGTGGTGACGTGGTACTGGAGGAGCTCCCAGAGGTCCTCGATGATCAGCTGCGGGGCGCCCGCCTCGCGGTTCTCCATGAACCGCTGGTTGATCCGGATGATGTCGACCAGCTTGTGCGTGAGGTCGTCCTCGGAGCGCTGGCCGTTATCGAGCGTGATGGAGGGACGCGTGGTGACCGGCGGGACGGGGAGCACGGTCATGATCATCCACTCCGGGCGGGAGTGCTCGGAGTCGATGCCGAGGACCTCGAGGTCCTCGTCCGGGATGTCCTCGAACCAGTCGCGGATGTCCGAGGGCATCAGCTTGTTCATGTCCTCTTCGGTGAGGTCGACATCTAACGCCTTCTCGATGGCGCGGCGGTCCTCCTTGCGCGGGCGGAACTCGCCGGCCATTATCTCGTTGATCCGGTCTAAGGCGATGTCGGTCTCCTCGGCGAGCTCCTGTGGCGACGTGCCCGGGTCGTCCGCCTCCTCGTCGGGCTGCATCGCGGCCGCGATTCGCTCGGAGTAGTCGCCCGAGAGCACGTCCTGGACCTCGTAGTAGGTGGTCGGCTTCTCGTGTTTGATGTCCGCCTGCGGCTCGCCGCAGAACGGGCAGGTCGACGCCTTCCGGGCCTGCCGGACGGCGGCCTTCAGCACGTCGTGCTCGTCGTCGCCGAGCTCCTTCGCGCGCTCGTAGCGGTCTCGAAACTCGTCGCGCTGCGCCTCGTCCAAGGCGAGCCGGCCGCACTCGCGGCACGTCGAACGGAGAAGCCGCCGGATGAGCTTCGTGAAGCCCACGTGGATGACGGGCGCGGCCAGTTCGATGTGGCCGAAGTGGCCGTTACAGGAGCCGGAGTGGGAGCCGCAGGTCCGACACTCCAGACCGGGGTCGATGACGCCCAGTCGCGGGTCCATCAGCCCCATGTCGATCGGGTAGCCGTCGTCGTCGTACGTGTCGGCCGTGATCACCTTCGTCGCGGACATGTCCCGGTACGTCTCCGGGTCCATGAGGCCGAAGTCGATCCCGCCCAGCACTTTCGGTGTTTGCATTGACATCTAAATCGCGTCCTCCAGTTCGAGTTTCGGTCGGATGCCGAGGGCGATCATCTCGTCGAGCAGCAGCTTGAACGCGTAGCTGACCTCCAGCTCGTGGATGTCGTCCTCGTCGCCCGTGACCGGGTCGTACACGCGGCGCTGCTCGCGGTCCTCGACGGCGACGAGCCCGGTCTCCGCGGAGACGTGAACCGTCTCGGCGTCGGACGACTCGAGCAGCCGCTCGTTGAGCACCATCGACGCGCCGTGGCCGATGATCGTGTCGCGCTCCATCTCCCCGACGCGCAGCCCGCCCTCGCGGGCCCGCCCCTCGGTCGGCTGGCGCGTGAGCACCTGGACCGGCCCGCGCGAGCGGGCGTGGAGCTTGTTCGACACCATGTGGTACAGCTTGTGGTAGAAGATCGTCCCGACGAAGATCTCGGCGTCGATCTTCTCGCCGGTGACGCCGGAGTACATGACCTCCTTGCCGGAGGACTTGAAGCCGTGGTCCTCCAGTCCGTCGCGGAGCTCCTCCTCGTCTTCGCCCTGGAACGGCGTGCCGTCGACCCGGGAGCCGCGGAGCGAGCCGACCTTGCCCCCGAGCATCTCCAGCACGTGACCGACCGTCATCCGCGACGGCAGCGCGTGCGGGTTCATCACGAGGTCGGGGACGACGCCCTCCTCGGTGAAGGGCATGTCCTCCTGGGGCGCGAGGTGGCCCACGACGCCCTTCTGTCCGTGTCGGGACGCGAACTTGTCGCCCAGCTCGGGGACGCGCTGGTCGCGCACCTTCACCTTCGAGAGCTTGGAGCCGTCCTCGCCCTCCATCAGCGTCACCGTGTCGACGACGCCCGACTCGCCCGAGCGCATCGTCACCGAGGTCTCACGGCGCTTCTGCGGGGAGAGCCCGCCCATGTCGTCGGGCTCCTCGAGGAAGCGCGGCGGGCTCGTCTTTCCTAAAAGCACCGAGGACTCGTCCACCTTCGTCTCGGGGTTGACGAGGCCGTCCTCGTCGAGATGGGTGTACGCGTCCTCGCCGCGGGCGCCGCGCACGTCCTGTTCCGGAATCTCGAAGCGGTCCTCCTGACCGCCGGGGTACCGGCGCTCCTCGCCCTCGTAGGTCCGGAAGAAGTGCGAGCGGGTGAGCGCGCGGTCGACGGAGCCCTGGTTCATGACCAAGGCGTCCTCGATGTTGAACCCCTCGTAGGACATCACGGCGACGACGAAGTTCTGCGCCGCCGGCCGCTTGTCGAAGCTGATCTGGTCGGACGTCTGCGTCTTCACCATCGCCAGCTGCGGGTAGTGTAGCAGGTGCTGACGCGTGTCGGGCCGGATCCGGTAGTTCGCCGAGGGGAGCCCGAGCGACTGCTTCATCATCCCCGCGCCCATCGTGATCCGGGGGCTCGCGTTGTGCTCGGGGTACGGGATCATCCCCGCGCCGATACCGAAGACGAGCTGCGGGTCGATCTCGAGGTGCGTGTGGTCCTCGGTCACGTCCTCCTCGTCGACGGCGACGAGGATGTCCTCCTCCTCCTCGGCGTCGATGAACTCGACGTAGCCGCGCTCGACGAGGTCCTCGAACTCGACCTCGCCGCGCTCGACGGCCGCTATCTCCTCGTCGCCCAGCAGCGGCTCGCCGTTCTCGACGACGATGAGCGGGCGCCGCGCCCGCCCCGCGTCCGCGTTGACGATGACCTCTCGGGTCCGGTCTTTCACCGAGACGTTCACCATTTCCGAGACGTCGCCGCGGCGGCGTGCCTCGCGGATCTGTTCGGCGAGCTCGTCGGGGTTCTCGTGGGTGCCCACGAGGCTCCCGTTGACGTACACCTTCGCTTCGCGTTCTGCTTGTGCCATGATCAGTCGTCCGCCGTCTGTCGTTCGACGCCCTCGATGCCGGGGATACCCTCGACACCCATCGACGCCAGTTCTCGTTTCAGCCCCTGTTCGTCCTCGACGGTCTGTGAGAGCTCCATCGCCTGCGCGAAGTTCTTCACGAGCCCGCAGTTCGGCCCCTCCGGCGTCTCGGATGGACAGATGCGACCCCACTGGGTCGCGTGGAGGTCCCGCGCCTCGAAGTGCGGCTGCGACCGCGACAGCGGCGAGCGCAGGCGCCGGAGGTGCGAGAGCACGCCCATGTAGTCCGTCCGGTCGACGAGCTGGGAGACGCCCGAGCGCCCGCCCACCCAGTTCCCCGTCGCGATCGGGTGTTCGAGCCGCTCGGTCAACACGTCGGAGCGGACGACCGTGTTGACGGTGAGCTGCCGGTTCCGCATGTTCGCGCGCTCGAGCTGGTACTTCACGTCGCGCGCCAGCTTGTTCAGCGCGGTGCGGAACAGGTCGCGCATCAGGTCGCCGGAGACCTTCAGGCGCTTGTTCGCGTAGTGGTCCTTGTCGTCGGCCTCCCGGCGGTCCAAGGCGAGCTCGAAGCACGCCTCGGCCATCCGGCAGAGGTAGTACGCCTTGTTGATGCGGACGTCCTCCTCGTCGACGCCCTCCTCGTGGAGGTGCGGGAGGAGGTAGCGGTCGATGACGTAGTTCGCCCGCTTGAGCTGGTAGTTCTTCCCCTGACCGGAGGCGACGCGCTCGCCGAGGGTCTCGATGGCCTCCTCGGTCGTCTGGACGTCGGCCTCCTCCAGATTCTCCAGCATGAACTTCACGATCTCGGGGTCGTCCGAGACGCGGTGGACGATCTCCTCGTCGGATTCGAGTCCGAGCGCCCGGACGAGCGTCACGAAGTCGATGGAGCCGGAGACGGAGGGGAACGACACTTCGAGCAGCCCCTCGCGGTTGCGCTCGCACAGCACCAGCGCGCGGTACCCGCGGCGCTGGGAGAACGTCTTGGCGACCTGGATCTCGTCGCCGTACTTCGAGTCGTACTCCGCGAGGATCTTGTTCGGCGCCAGGTCCTCCGAGGTCATCAGCACGCGCTCGGAGCCGTTGACGATGAAGTAGCCGCCGGGGTCGACGGGGTCCTCGCCGATGTCGATGAGCTCCTCGTCGGAGAAGCCCGCCATGTTACACTTGTTCGAGCCGACCATGATCGGCATCCGGCCGACCTTCGTCTCGGTCGTGTCGACGACCTGTTCCGGCTCGTCCTCGCCGCCGCGCACGATGGACATCTCCATGAACACGGGCGCCGAGTAGGTGATGTTGCGGAGCCGCGCCTCCTGGGGGTAGAGCAGCTCCTCGGAGCCGTCGGCCTCGCGGACGCGCGGGGTGACCATCCGCACGTCCCCGAGCTCGACGTAGACGGGCTCCTGACCCTCCTTGTCGCCGATGTCCGTCTCGATCGTCTCCTTCTCGTCGACGACCTCCTGCATACCGCGGTCCAGGAAGTTGTTGAACGAGCGGAAGTGGTGTTCGGCGAGCCGTTCGTCCGAGAAGTACTCGCGTGAGACAACGCGTCGGTCTTGCCTGTTCATGAGACGACCAGTCGATAGACGACCGCCTCGTCGGTCGTGCGGGAGTTTCGAACGATTTTCACCACGTCACCGACCTCGGCCTCGTCGGAGAGCGCGGGATCCGTGCGTTTGATCTTCGGTAAGTTCGTTTTCTTCACGTCGTACTCCGCCAGGACTTCCTCGATCTCGTCGGCGTCGAGGAGCACGTGGTCCGGGACGAGTTCGTGTTGGCTTACGTCTACCATGGGTGGTGGTTATTGAAAGAAGCTATCACGAGATACTACAGGAACATATATACGCCAGCGGCATAAGACTTACCAAGTTTCGCCGCGCACGGCTCCCGACGGGGGCGTTCGACACTCACACGCACGCAGGGTCAACACAAAAGGATACCGGAGCGGACGAACGACGCGCTCGCGCGTCGACCCCGCCGGTCCCCGGGAGCCGGCATCCGAGAGCCGAAATCCCCTGTTACCGACCCTCACTCCGGACGGCGATGACAAGCCTTATCTGCCAGACAGGGGTACGAACTGGTGCGACAAGCCCGGATGGTGTAGTGGCCCATCATACGACCCTGTCACGGTCGTGACGCGGGTTCAAATCCCGCTCCGGGCGTCCCCGGTTTCGGGGCGCTGTCGCCTGTTTGCCCGGATGGTGTAGTGGCCCATCATACGACCCTGTCACGGTCGTGACGCGGGTT
>NZ_SGXU01000005.1:66199-86854 GCF_005435015.1 Halorubrum sp. SP9 | reverse complement strand
GCCCGGATGGTGTAGTGGCCCATCATACGACCCTGTCACGGTCGTGACGCGGGTTCAAATCCCGCTCCGGGCGTTTCTGCTGTCGCAATAACGAGCGAGGAGCGGCAGCGACGAGCGAGTACCGCGACAGCAGAAACCGTAGAAGGGATTTGAACTGGGGAGTGAAGCGAGTGAAACGAGCGGCACGACCGGGGTTCAAATCCCGCTCCGGGCGTTCCTGTCGACTCCGAGCGAGGAGCGCCAGCGACCGGTCAGGAGCTCGGACTACAGGCCCAGCTCCGACCGGAGGTCGTCGACGAGCGTTTCCGTCTTCTCGTCCGGCTCCTCGTCGGTGTCGACGGGGGTCCGGCCGTCGTACGTCTCGTGGACCATCGAGACCCCTTCGGCGAGCGTGTCGAGGCCGTAGCCACCCTCGAGGACGTACGCGTCGGCGGCGCCGACATCGTCCGCGAGCGTCCGGATCCGATCGGTCAGCAGCGCGTACCCCTCCGAGGAGACGCGCATCCGCGAGATGGGGTCGTGGCGGTGCGCGTCGAAGCCCGCCGAGACGATCAGCAGGTCGGGGTCGAACCGGTCGACCGCGGGCGCGATCCCCTCGTCGACGGCGTACAGGTAGTCGGCGTCGCCGGCGCCGGCCGCCAGCGGGAGGTTCGCGGTCGCCCCCTCGCCGTCTCCCTCGCCGGTCTCGTCGAGGGCGCCCGTGTCCGGGTAGAGCCCGTCCTCGTGGATCGAGGCGTAGAAGACATCGCCGCGGTCGTAGAAGATGTCCTGCGTACCGTTGCCGTGGTGAACGTCCCAGTCGAAGATCGCGACGCGGTCAGCGAGCCCCTCGTCGAGGGCGGTCTGGGCCGCGACCGCGGCGTTGTTGAAAAAGCAGAACCCCATCGCGTCGTCGGTGACGGCGTGGTGGCCCGGCGGACGACCGATAGCGAACGGCGTCTGCCGGCCGGTCGACCCGTCGAGCGCCTCGCGGGCCGCCCACTGGGCGAGGCCGGCCGAGGTGAGCGCCGCGTCCCAGGTCCCCTCGCTCGCGACGGTGTCGGGGTCCCAACTGCCGCCGCCGTCCGCCACGAACGACTCGAGTTCGTCGACGTAGTCGGGGTCGTGGACCGCCGTGACCGCCGCCTTCTCGGCGGGGTCCGCCTCGGCGTACTCGACGCCGTGCCGCTTCGCGAGGCCGCGGCGGATCGCGCGGAGTCGGTCCGGGTTCTCCGGGTGTCGTTCGCCGGTGTCGTGGTCGAGGCACCGCTCGCTGTAGCCGAACCGCATCTACTCGAAGAGGGCGAAGTACGTCTCGATGTCCTCGGCCTGTACCGTTCGCCGGTCCGCGTGTCGGGCCAGCGTCGCGGCCGCGCTCGCGACGTTGTCGGCGTAGTCTTCCAGGATGTCGGCCAGCGCGACGCGCGCGTCGACGCCGACGCGATACCGGTCGTCGATCCGGAGTCGGGCGATCCGGTCGATCGGCGCGACCGGTAGCGTGAGGTCCTCCCGGCTGACGACCTGCTCGACGCCGAAGTCCGCGGCCATCAGCGTCTTCCGGCCGTCCGCGGTCGCCTGCTCGGCCGCGTCGATGGCTAGCTCCGCGCCGTGCGATTGGATCCGTCGCGCGAGCTCCTCGGCGGCGTCCGCGCTGACGCGGAGTTCCCCCGCGTTCCGCCGGATGATCCCGTCGACCGGCGCGAACGGCAACTCGACACTCATACACACAGTCGCGTCCGTGTATCGTATAACGCTTTCCGTTAGCCGCATCGCGGCCGGGTCCGTGGGCGGATCGGGACGGGAGAGACCCGCGTCAGAAGACGTCGTCGGCGTCGATGGTGCCGTCGCGCTCCGGGCCGCGAACGGTTACCTCCTCGCCGAGCCGGAGGCTCGCGTCGGTCTCGACGGTCCGCGTCTGCTGGCCGTCGTCGAGCACGACCGGATCGCCCGTCTGGACGACCGTGCCGGTGAACTCGACGTCCTCGGTCGACGGCTCCGTCGTCGCGGCCGCGGCACCGCCGGTCGCACCGCCCCCGTCGTCTCCGGTCGTCTCGCCGGCGACGGCCTCGGCGGCCGCCTTCTGCCCGTCCTCCGCGAAGGCTCCGAGGCCGGTCTCGCTCGCGTCGCGGTCGGCGGCGTCACCGCTCCCCTCCGTACGGGACCCCGACGCCCCGCTCGCTGCGCCGGCCGCCGCGTCGCTCTCGCCGTCGAGGACGGAGACGGTCGAACGCCAGTTCGCAGACGCCTCAAGGTCGTCCTGCCAGCCGTCCTGGATCTCGACGTCGGTGAAGACGACGCGGTCGGCCAAGTCGATCTCGCGGTCGGCCTTGTCGCCCCACAGCGCGACGCGTATCTCGCCCGTCTCGTCTCTGATCCGGACGTTTCTGACCTGTCCCTCGCTGCCGTCGTCTCGGTCGAAGGTGCGCACCGGGTCCGTCTCGATGACGCCGCCGCCGATGTCGACGGTCTCGCCGATCTCCAGGTCGGCGATGTCGGTCGTCTCCGGAACGTACTCGACGTCCTCGTCGACGCGCTCGACCGTGCCGCGGTCTCCGACGTGGAGCTCTAAGTCGCCGTCGCGCTCGCGGACGTAGCCGTCACCGACCTCGACCACCTCGCCGGGCTCGAACTCGTCGGCGAGGTCGGCCTTGTCGTCCCAGAGCGTGACGCGCACGCGGCCCGTCTCGTCGCCGACGGTGAGGTTCGCCACGCGCCCCTCGCTGCCGTCGTCGCGGTCGAACGTCCGGATCGAGTCCGTGTCGAGCACCTGTCCGACGAGGTCCACGTCGGACGCGCCGAGCGTCAGGTCCTCGACGCGGTAGGTGTCGAGCACCTGCACGTCGACTTCGGCGTCCTCGTCCGGCTCGACCTTGTCCGCGCTCACTTCGAGGCCGCTGTACCCCTCCTTCGGTCGACCCATGACCCGGAGCACCTGTCCGACCTCGAGTTCGCCCTCCGCGGCCGCGGCCATGTCGTCCCAGAGTGCGACCCGGACCGAGCCGGAGGCGTCGGCGACGTCGACGTTACACACCCGGCCCTCGTCGGCCTCCTCGTCGTCGCGCTCGAACGTTCGGACCTCGCCGATCGCGGTCACCTTGCCGAGGAACTTCACCTCGTTCATCCCCGGTTCGATGTCGGCGATGGTGTCTGCCTCCTCGTCGCGAAGCTCGTGCGCGATGAGCATCGCTGCGGTCTCCTCGTCCGCGAGCCCGCCCATCTGCTCGACCTTGTCCTCGACGGCGGCCTCGAACTCCTCGAACTCGACATCGGTGTCGAGGTCCTCGTACACCTCCTCTATGGCTCCCATACGCGTACCTCCGTGGTCGGTGAGTTCGCGGATAAGCGTTGCCGTTGTCGGGGGGTCGCGCCGGAGCCCGCCCGGTCGGTGAGGCGACGGACTCGGGTCCCGGTCGCGGCTCGAAGGCGTCTCATAGGCGTTCATGGGGCCCTCCGATACAAAAGGTGTTCATCCGCGTCGGGAGTGCGTGCGGACCGCAGGCACGCGACCGCCGGACCGTAACCGTCTTATGTTCCACCGCGATACGTTGAGATGAGTCCTGGTAGGGTAGTGGACTATCCTCTTGGCTTGCGGAGCCAGGGACCGGAGTTCAAATCTCCGTCAGGACGCTCACTTTGCGGCTGCCTCGCTTCGCTCGGGAGCCGCCGCGTTCGGTCCTGACTTGCCCGACGCTCGCTCCGCTCGCGTCGGACTCCGTCAGGACGTTTTTCGAGGCACCAAACGGCGAGCGGAGCGGGGAGCGACCGACGGGGCCGCGGACGGTGGAGCACCCGGAAACGGCGGCCCTTCGACCGCGGTATTGGTCCACACACACGAGGAACTATTAACTCGGTTCCGTCGTTCGGTGAACGTACGCCCGGTCGGTCCCCCGCCACCGGGTCGAATCTATGACCGTCCGCGACCCCATTCCGACGTTCGCCCCCCGCTGGAGCGTCCGGAGACGGGTCCGCGGGCCGGTCGCCGCTCTCCTCGGCACCGTCGCCGCGTGACCTCGACGCGGGGGCGGCCGACTCGCCGCCGAAGCGAGCGCGCCTCCCCTCTCTCGACGCGACGGCCCCACTCGTACCGTTTTCGACGACCGAATCCGCTCGAAGCGCGAGGCGAACGCCTCGCGCCACGACTCACTACCAGACGATGACAGCAGACCGATCCCCCTCCGGACGCACAGTCCACCCCGATCCGTACGCGAACCCCCACCCGTCCGATCCCCTCCCGTCGCCGGGCGCGCTGGTCGCCTTCGCGGCGCTACCGGTGCTGACGGTCGCCGCCCTCTCGTTCCCGACCGCGGCGGCGGTCGCGCTGGCGACCCTCTGCGGTGCCGTCGCGGGCGCGGCGCTTCACCGCCGGTACCCGAGGGCGGTCGATCGAACCGTCCGGCTACCGGACGACGACGGCGCCGTCGGGAAGGCCTGATCGGCCCGCCGCGGGCGAGCACCGCCTCCGCCCCGCCGCTGACGTTTCGCCCTCCGCCCCGCCGCTGACGTTTCGCTCCGCTTCGCGGAGTCGCGGAACTCGCCATTTATCACTCGTCGCCGCCGACCGCGAGGCGTGACCGACCGCGACTCCGGTTCGGACCGAGACGAGCGCGACGTGCCGTCCGCGTCAGTCGCGATCACCGCCGGCGCCGCGCTGTTCAACGAGGGGCGCTTCCTCGCGGCGAGCGGCGCCTGGGGTTCGGGGGGGCGACCGCCAGACGACGACGGCGACGCCGAGCGCGACGGCGACCGCGACGCCGCCGACGTCGAGCGACTGCGCCGGGGGCTGGCCGCGGCCGCGACGGCGACGCACCGCGCGGCCGACGGCGACGACTCGGGCGCCGCCGAGCGCGCGGCGGACGCCGTCGCCGCGCTGACGGGCGTCTCCGACTCCCGGGGAGTCGCGTTGGCCTCCGTCCGAGAGTGGGCCGAGAAACTCGCCGCGGCCTCGACGGACGCGGACGCGGGGAGTGCGCCGCGGATCCGGGTCGACGACGAGACGCCGGCGTTCGGCCGGCTGTCGCTCGCCGCGGCCGGGGTCGCGGCGCCGGCGCTCGCGAGGGCGGGCGAACCGGGCGATCCGCAGGTGCTCGCGACCGCGGCGGAGTTCGCTCGCGAGGAGCGCGGGACGGGACGGACCGAGTTCGCCGAACTGCTGTTCGCGTACCTTCGGACGCCGGACGCGCGACCGCAGGTGGCCGCGCGGCTGGGCGATCACGTCGAACGCGAGGCGCGGAAGCGGCGCGACGTCGACGGGCTGTTCTGAGCGTGGGGCCGATCAGGCGTCGTCCGGGTCGGCGGGGAAGTTGGGTTCGGCGGGCGACTCCGGGGCGGGCCGATCGGCGTCCGACGCGAACGAGTCCTCGCCGTAGCGACCGCCGTTCGTCTCGGTGTCGCGGTCGGACTTGGGTTTGCCCTCGAAGGTGTAGTCGGCGGAGTTGTCGGCGGGGTCGTAGCCGAGCGCCTCGCGGGCGCGCTCGATGGAGTAGTAGCGGCGGTCGTTGTCCGAGATGCCGTACACGACCTCGTAGCCGTAGTCGGCCCGGAGACAGCGGTCGAACAGGTGCGCGCAGTCGCGGTGCGAGAGCCACATCGCCTGGCCGCGCTCGTACTCGCGGGGCGGGTGGTCCCTGGTGAGGTTGCCGATCCGGACGCAGACGACGCTCATCCCGAACTCGTCGTGGTAGAAGCGTCCGAGCGACTCGCCGGCCGCCTTCGAGACGCCGTAGAGGTTGCCGGGGCGGGGGAGTTCGCTGCCGTCGAGCCGGTAGTCGTCGTCGGGGCGGTACAGGTCCGGCGTGCGCTCTTCGGTCTCGTAACCGCCGACGGCGTGGTTCGAGGAGGCGAACGCGAACTTCTCGACGCCGGCCTCGGCGGCGGCGCGCATCACGACCTGCGTGCCGTCGATGTTGTTCCGGAGGACGGAGTCCCACGGCGCCGTCTTCCGGGGGTCGCCGGCGAGGTGGATCACCGCACCGACGTCGGCGACCGCCTCGCGGACGGCGCGCTCGTCGGTGATGTCCGCGACGTATCGGTCCGCGTCGGTGACGCCGGCGGGAACCTTCGCGGCCGGGAGCGGCTCGCGGTCGAGGAGCCGCCACTGGTAGTCGCCGCCGATGCCGCGGAGGATGGCCTGCCCCACCCGTCCGCCGGCGCCCGTCAGCAGGACCGGCTCGTCCATTCGACTCTACGTGGGCGAGAGAACGGCATATATGACACGGTTCGACCGCGTACGCCCGGATTCGGGGCGTAAATCGGGATCACGGAAGGATATACGGAGCGAGACCGCCGGAACGCGGCGGCTACAGTTTCTGTCGCGAGACCTTGACGCCGGTCGGCGTGACGATGATCTGGTCGTCGCCCTTCTGGACGATGTCGCCGTCGACCTCCTCGACCACCTGTCGAAGCTCGTCGTAGACGCGTTCTATCGTCCGGTCCGACGTGGAGTGACGGGTGATGTCAGCGATGACGAAGTCGCCGTCGTAGACGGCGTCTTTGATCGGGACGACGTCGCTCTGGTCGGCGATCTCCGCGAAGTGTACCTGTGTGCCCGTCTCCGCGTGCGCGTCGGCGAAGTCGTCCGTGTCGAGCTCGACGTAGTCGTCGACGGAACGATTCCCGCTCCCGCCGAGGATCTTGCTCATGATGCCCATACACACCACACGACGTGGTCGGACATTAGTTCTTACGTCAGACGCGCCCGTGCGTCCGTCTCGCAGCGCGGTCAGTCCAGCCGCTCCTGCCACTCTTGGACCCGCGAGAGCAGCTCCACCGGCGGAGTCTCCGCGACGTCGACGTCGCTCAGTTCCTCGATCACGGCGCGGGTCTCGGGGTCGAGCCGGTCGGCGGCCGCGGGCGCCGCGGTCTCTGCGGTCTCCGCGCGCTCGCCGGAACCGGCCGCCATCGACCCGCTCTCCGCTCCGTTTCGACTCCCCTCGGAGGCCGAGCCGCCAGTGCCTGCCGCCCCCTCGTCGCCGTCCCCGCCCGCGAACGACCCCGACGAGAGGTCGAACACGACCTGCTGCGTGTCCCCCGCGCCGCCGCCCGGAACCTCGCCGGCGCCCGAGCCGGTGCCGTCGCCGTCTCCCGCGCTTCGCGAGCCGCGGGCCTCGATCGCCTTCTCCTCGCGGAGCCGGCCGAGGACCTCGTCCGCGCGGGAGACGACGGGGTCGGGCACGCCCGCGAGATCGGCGACGTGGACGCCGTACGACCGGTTCGTCGGCCCGTCGCGGACGGTGCGGAGGAACGTCACCTCGCCGTCGCGCTCGTCGACGGCGACGTGGACGTTCGCGACGCGGGGGAGGTGGTCCGCGAGCGTCGTCAGCTCGTGGTAGTGGGTGGCGAAGAGGGTACGCGCCCGGACCTCGTTGTGGAGGTACTCCGTCGCGGCCCACGCGATGGAGATACCGTCGTAGGTGGCGGTCCCGCGGCCGACCTCGTCGAGGATGACCAGCGAGTCCTCGGTGGCGGAGTGAAGGATGTTCGACAGCTCCTGCATCTCGACCATGAACGTCGAGCGCCCCTGCGCCAGTTCGTCGAGCGCGCCGACGCGGGTGTAGATGCCGTCGACGAGCCCCACCTCGGCCGCGCGGGCGGGGACGAACGAGCCGGCCTGCGCGAGCAGCTGGATCAGCGCGGCCTGCCGCATGTACGTCGACTTCCCGCTCATGTTCGGCCCGGTGACGATCAGGAAGCCGCGCTCGGCGTCGAGCCGGAGGTCGTTCGGGACGAAGTCGGTCGTCCCCTCGACGACCGGGTGGCGCCCGGCCTCGACGTCGAGCCGGCGCTCCTCCGTCAGCTCCGGGCGCGACCAGTCTCGGCGGGCCGCGTGGGTCGCGAGCGAGGCGAGCGCGTCGAGTTCCGCGATCGCCCGGCCGGCGTCCTGGAGCAGTTCCGCGCGCTCGGCGACGCGCTCGCGGAGCGCCTCGAACAGCTCGTACTCCAGCTCGCCGCGCGCCTCCTCCAGGCGGAGGACCTCCCGCTCCTTCTCGGCCAGCTCGTCGGTGACGAACCGCTTCGAGTTCTTCAGCGTCTTGATCTCGCGGTACCCCTCGGGCACCCGGTCCGCCACCGACTTCCCGACCTGGATGTAGTAGCCGTCCGTCTTGTTGCGGTCGACGGTGACGTGGCTGAGCCCGTGTCGCCGCTTCTCGCGCTCCGCGAGGCCGTCGAGCCACGATTTTACCGACTCGTGGCGACCGATCAGCTCGTCGAGCTCCTCGTCGTACCCCTCCTTCAGCAGCCCGCCGCCGGTCTTCGCCTTCGGCGGGTCCTCCGCGAGCGCCTCGGCGAGCTCCTCGCGCAGGTCGGCCGCGCGCTCGCGGTCGACGCGGTCGAGGACGGCGGCCGCGGGCGAGTCGTCGAGGGGGGTCCCCGCCACCGCGTCGGCGAGGTCCGGGAGCAGCGCCAGCGTGTCGCGGACCGAGAGGAGTTCTCGCGCGCCCGCGCTCCCGCTCGTCGTGCGCGACGCGAGCCGTTCGAGGTCGTACGCGTCGTCGAGCACCTCGCGGATCCGATCGCGCGCGAGCGCCGCGGACGCCAGCGCCTCGACCGCGTCGAGTCGGGCCGCGAGCGTCTCGCGGTCCCGGCGGGGGCGGGTGAGCCACTCGCGGAGCAGCCGCCCGCCGGCGGCCGTGACGGTGTGGTCGACGGTGTCGAACAGCGAGCCGTCGGCGTCGCCCCGCATCGTCTCGGTGATCTCGAGGTTGCGCTGCGTGGTCGCGTCCACGTCGACCCGGTCGTCGGCGCCGTACGCGGTGAGGCGGGTCATCGAGGCCAGCACCCCCGCGCCGGTCTCCTCGACGTACGAGAGGACCGCGCCCGCGGCGCGGACCGCGAGCTCCGAGTCGAGCCCGACGCTGTCGGTCGTCTCGCGGCCGAACTGCTCGCGAACCGCGTGTCGCGCGCGCCCGGTCGCGAACGCCTCCGCGTCGAACGCGGTCACGCGTCCCGAGAGGTCCTCGCGGACCGCCCCGAGCAGGCCGTCGTCGTTTCGGACCCGGGGGCCCGGGAGGACCTCCGCCGGGTCGAAGCGGTAGAGCTCGGCCCGCAGGTCGCTCCCGTCGTCGACCGTCGTGGCGAGGAAGCGGCCGGTGGTGACGTCGGCGAGCGCGAGCCCGTAAGGGCCGTCGGCGTCGGAATCGGCCGCTTCGTCCCGCACCACGGCCGCGAGGTAGCGCGCGTCGTCGTCGCTCGTTTCGAGGACGGTCCCGGGAGTGACGACTCGGACGATCTCGCGGGCGTGGTCGTCCCCGTCCGTCTCGTACTGGTCCGCGACCGCGACCCGGTAGCCGCGTTCGACCAGGGCGTTCACGTACGGCGTCAGCTCCGAGAGCGGCACGCCGGCCATCGGGTACGACGAGCCGTGAGAGGACTTCTGCGAGATCGAGAGGTCGAGCTCGTCGGCCACCAGCTCGGCGTCGTCCGCGAAGAACTCGTAGAAGTCGCCGCACTGCATCGCGAGGACGTCCGCGTCCGTCTCCGCCTTGAGATCGAGGAACTCCCCGACGATCCCCGTTGCCATATGTCCGTACTCCCGCCGTGCGCGGCTAAAACCCTGCGGGTGTCCGCGCGGTGAGTTCGGGCGGGGAGGGGCGCCGATGCGTCGTCAGCCCAGTCGGTTCCGCTTCGTCGACGACCGGTGGAAGAGCCCGGAGACAGCGAACACGAGCGCGAACAGGACCGCGTACGCGTACCCCGAGACCGCGCCGAACGGGACGGTGCCGACCCACGCCGCCGTCGCCAGCAGCCCGCACACGACCGCGAGCCCGACGTAGTACTCGCTCCAGAGGATCTCGTTGTCCGAGACGATCTCCAGGTACACCTCCAGCTGCCGGCTCTCCTCGGTGAGCGAGACCAACCCCCGGTCGGACTCGTAGTCGATGAAGCCGCTGGCGGCCAGCTTCGGGAGGTGCGACTGGTGAAGCGCCGTGTACACTCGCTTGCGCTGCTTGTACGTCACTTCGGGGATCTCGACGCCGTTCTCCCACGCCGCCAGCTGCTCCGCGATGTCGCGGACGCGCGCCTCGCTGCCGTTGGTGTTCAGGTACTCGATCACGTTCCGCCGCCGCGCGTTGCTCAGCGCCGTGAACACCTCGTCGCGCGACGGACCGTCCTCATCGGCGGGCGAGGGCACCTCCGATCCGATGAGTTGTGATGTCATGGCTCGCCCATGTGGGTTGAGAGCATATTGATTAGACACAACATATAATTTTCTATTAATGAGTCGGCGGTAGATCGCGGCGTGTATCGACGCGCGAAGTACACGGAAACGCTTTGAGAACCGAGCGAATGAGGATTCTTGAGATAGTAGGTCCGTCGAATCGCGATTCTCGTCCGCTGTTGTCGTTTTCCGTAACTATCGATCGCCGAAACAGGTTCGCGGCGGGAGGCGACGCACGCGGCGGTAGGCGGCGCATACATAGGTCGGCACGCGCCGTCCGAACCGGTATGAACGCGTCACGAAACGCGGCCGCCGATCGCCTCCGACGACCCGCACGCGCCGCCGTCGACCGACTCCGACGGCCCGAGTACACCGGCGCGAACCGCTGTCTGCCCTGTACCGCGGTCAACGTCGGGATCGCGACGGTCGGGGGGGCAGCGGTGGCCGCGGTCGGCGCGCCGCTCCTCGGCGCGGCCGGGTTCGGCGCCGCGCTCGCGGCGATCTGGCTCCGCGGCTACCTCGTCCCGGGGACGCCCGAACTCACGAAGCGATACCTCCCGGAGCGGGTCCTCGCGCTGTTCGGGAAAACGCCCGGTTCAAGGGAGATAGCCGCCCGTCAGTCGGGTGAGATCGATCCGGAGACGTACCTGCTTGACGCCGACATCCTCGTCGAGACGCCCGCCGGCGACGACTTCGCGTTCGCGCCCGACTTCGCCGCGGCGTGGCGGGCGGCGGCGACGGGCAAGCCGAGGGACGCTGGCGGCGACGGGGACCGAAGCGACCGCGACGACGTGGCGGCGCTCGCGACGCTCACCGGGATCGACACCGACGAGCTGGCGATCGACTGGTACGAGGGCGTCGGGCTCGCGTACGCGGGCGACGAGAAGATCGGCCACTGGGAGTCGCGCGCGGCGTTCCGGGCGGACGTCGCGGCCGACCGCGTGCTGACGGCGACCCGCGACGACTGGACGACGCTGGCGCTCGCGGACCGCAGCGCGGTGCTCGGCGCGCTCAGGCTGTTCGTCGATGAGTGCCCGAGCTGCGCCGGCGAAGTCGGGCTGGAAGAGCGCGTCGTCGAGTCCTGCTGTTCGAGCTACGACGTGGTCGCCGGACGATGCGCCGGCTGCGACGCGCGGCTGTTCGAGCTGCGGCTGCCGGAGTCGGTCGCGGCCGCCGCCGAGTAGGGGAGGCCGACAGTTCGGATAGGAGAGCGGAGTACGACGGAGAAGGAGTCAGTTTTTCGAGCCCAGTCACCGGAGCCGAAGCTGCCGCAGCACCGAGAAGCGGTTGACCCACAGCTGGACCGCGCTGGCGGCGGCGAAGGCGCCGAGACCGAGGCTGGTCCAGAGGACCGGGTCGACGGCCGACACGAGCGGGACGTCGAGGAGCGCCGCGAGCACGACGAGCAGCGAGCCCACGGCGAGCGCGCGGTAGAGTTCCGACCACGTCGCGCCGCCGGGCGCGAGGACCTCCGTGTAGAGTCGCACGTCGCGCGCGCGGCGAGAGAGCTCGATGGTCTGCGTCTCGCGGTCGTACGCTATCACGCCCGCGTCCGCCAGCTTCGGCAGGTGCGTCTGGACGAGCGACGTGTACACGCTCTCGCGACAGCGCTTCGGCGGGGGCGTCTCGCCCGTCTCGCGGCCCGCGACGAGCGTCGACAGCTCGTTGACCGAGACCGTCCCGCCGACGGCGCCGAGCTGTTCGATCGCGCGGCGACGGCGTTCGTTCGCGAGGATCGCGTACACCTGTTCGGCCGGTAACACGTCGTTTCGGAGTTTCATGGAGTGGGCTCCGGGCGGCCGCGCTCGGCGGCGCCCGAGTTCTGTCACCCACTGCGTCGGACGGAGTCATATGTATGGGCTCGCTACCCGGGGAAGCGGCCGATCGAGGGAAGAGGGTACGAGCAGCTTGTCGGATCCGACACGTCGAGTACGGTTCTCGTACCGGGTTCGGTGGCGACAGTACGGAACGCCTGCGGGCGAGATCGCTCCCGGTAGGACCACCGAACCGTCCGTCGAACGAGACCGTTGACCGGTTCCGTGAGACGTTCTACCTGCTGGAATCGTCCGTTCGACGGTGACGTGGGAACGCGTAACTAGGTGGGTGTCCCTCGGAGGGGAAAGTAACCGATTCGGTCAGCCCATCGCGGACGGGGGGCGAGTCGGGGGAGAAACCATGAGCCAAGACACAAACGACACAATCGGACTCTCGCGGCGCAAGGTGCTCGCGGGCCTCGGCGCGGTCGGCGTCGCGTCCGCGGGCGCGGGACTCGGTACCACGGCGTACTTCAACGATACCGAGTCGTTCGAGGGCAACACGCTCACCGCGGGCGAGCTGGACCTGAAACTGGACTACAAGTCGACGTACCTCGGCGGTCCCGGCCGCTTGGAGCACGTCCAGTCCATGGGCTACCCGGACGCCGAGGAGCTCGGCGACGGGCGGTACCTGCTCGATCAGGCGCCCAGCCCCGCGGACATGCAGGCGTGGGAGGACCTTGTTACGGGAGAGGAGTTCGATTTCTGTTCGCCCGAGGCGGACGAGTTCCTCGTCAACGGTGACGGGATCCCGGTGTTCACGCTTGACGACGTGAAGCCCGGCGACTCCGGCGAAGTGACGATCAGCATTCACATCTGTGACAACCCCGCGTTCCTCTACCTCGCGGGCGAGCTGACCGAGAACGCGGAGAACGGTCAGTCCGAGCCCGAACTGGAAGACGAGGGCGAAGACACCGACGGGATCGGCGATCTCGCCGACGCAATCGAGGTCTGCGTCTGGTACGACGAGGACTGCGACAACGTGTACGAGCCCACGGGCACGGGCCAGCAGCAGGAGCTGGAAGTCGCCTTAGTCAGCGACGTCTCCGGCTCGATGGGCGGCGCACCGCTCTCGGCGCTGAAGACGGCCGCGACCAGCTTCGTCGGCAACCTCTCGTCGCCCGACGAGGCCGCTGCGATCTCGTTCAATTCCGGCGCGTCGACCGACCAGGAGCTGACGACCAACTACCAAGCCGTTCAGAACGCGATCAACAACTACACAGCGGGCGGCGGCACCTCGATCGCCGCCGGTATCATCGAGGGCGAGGACGAACTCCTCAACGGCACCATCGCCACGCCGGGCGCGTCGAAGGTGATGATCCTGTTGAGCGACGGGCAGTCTGACGACACCGCCGCGATCAACGCCGCGAACGATGCCAAGAACAACGGGATCCGCATCTTCACCATCGCGCTCGGGAACGCAGACACCGGTCTGTTGGAGAGCGTCGCCAGCTCTCCCGACGACGCTTTCGTCGCGCCCGACCCGTCCGACCTCGACACCGTCTACGCCGAGATCGCCCAGATCGTCCTCGCGGGCGAACAGAAGATCCTCTCGGGCACGATGAGCGAGGTCTTCGCGGAGCTGGCCGACGGCGAGGCGCTCGACGGCGACCGCCAGGTGGAGGGTCGGCAGCCGTACCCCGGCGCGACCACCCAGTGCATCGGTTTCGAGTGGACGCTCCCGGCGGAGGTCGGCAACGAGATCCAGACCGACTCTGTGAGCTTCGATCTCGCCGTCTACGCCGAGCAGTCGCGGCACAACGACAATCCTCAGGTGGCGTTCAACGGGACCGACGTGAACAGCACCAGCCCCGGTCCCGCACCCAACGGCACCGGCAACGTGAGCGGTCAGAACTAGCTCCTCGGAGCGACGCGGCCCCGGACGACGAGACACGTCCGGTTCCCGGCTCGGCGCCTTCGGGCGGCCGACGCGGCGGTTCGCGACCGCCGCCGGGAGTTCCCTTCGGGGATGATACACAATGAACGACGACAAAATCGGACTATCGCGGCGCAAGATGCTGGTCGGACTCGGTGCGGTCGGCGTGGCCTCGGCGGGCGCGGGCCTCGGCACCACGGCGTACTTCAACGACACGGAGACGTTCGCGAACAACGAGCTGACGGCCGGCTCGCTCGACCTGTTCGTCCACGTCGACTACTCAGAGGACCAGGGCAGCTACGCGCAGTACTCCACGGAGCCCGGCACCTACGTCGACGGGAACGTCGTCGGGATCGAGGGCCAGCAGATCGAGGGCGAGCCCCTCAGCATCCAGGTCTCCGACCTGAAGCCCGGCGACTCCGGCGAGGGCGAGTTCTGCTTCTCGATCGTCGACAACCCCGCGTACATGTGGATGTGCGGTGAGCTGACCGGGAACGACGAGAACGGAATGACGGAGCCCGAGATGGACGACGACGAGACCCCGGACACGGGAGACCTCGCGGACGCGATGGAGGTCACCGTCTCGTACTGTACGCCTGACGGCGACGGCGGCAACGTCATCGGCGACGAGATCGTCTCCGGGTCGCTGGCGGAAGTCATGCTCGCGCTCCAAGCCGGCGTCCCGCTGTCCAGCGACGGTGACGCGAACGCGCCGCTCGCGGATCGCCCCACCTTCGATGGCGTCACCGAGGCGTTCACCGACGGCGAACCGAACGTCGACGAACAGTGCGTCTGCTTCACATGGGAGGTGCCGACGAGCGTCGAGAACGAGATCCAGACGGACTCGGTCATGTTCGACTTCGAGTTCTACGCGGTCCAGGCTCGCCACAACGACGGGGCGCACAACCCCTGCGTCGACGAGACCGTCGTCACGGCGTACGACAACAGCTGGAAGGGTCAGACCCTGGCGAACCCCACCGAGGGGAACGTCTACACCAGCGTCTCGTTCGGCCAGAATCAGACCGTTCTGAGCTTCGCGTTCGCCGACGACGGCGACGGGGTCGACTTCCTCGACACGGCGGACTACTCCAGCACGAATCTGCCCGTGGCGGTCGACGCGGACGACGACGGCACGCACGACTGGCAGGTCATCTGGCAGCCCAACGCCGGGTTCCCGGACGCCCCGTTCGGATACACCGAGAACAACAGTGGCAGCTACGGTCCGGCTCAGCCGCTTCCGGCCGGCTTCTCGGCGGCGAAGGTCGGCGACACGATCGTGTTCGGAATCCCGAACAGCGAGATCGCCTCGACGTTCCGCCTACTCGGGTACGGCAGCACCGGCGGCGAGGGACCGATCGCGGAGGTCAACGTGGACCCCTCGTTGGGCCCGGACTTCTACAACAGCTCGAACGCGATCGAGTTCAGCGACTGACGCGCTGACGGCGCCGCTCGAAGCGGCGTGACCGCCTCCCACCCCGGACCCGCGCGGGCGGCCGGGACGACGGTTCGACCCCGTTGGTGGGACTCCCTTCGGGGAATTACACTCATGACAGACAACGACGACATCGACACGATCGGACTGTCGCGGCGAACGGTGCTGGCCGGCCTCGGCGCGGTGGGCGTGGCCTCCGCGGGCGCGGGCCTCGGCACCACGGCGTACTTCAACGATACCGAGTCGTTCGACGGGAACACCCTCACCGCGGGCCAGCTCGACCTCCTCGTCGACTGGCAGCAGACGTACGACTTCGGCGAGGGGAATCAGTTCGTCAGCGCCCACCCGGACCACGACGGCGACGGCGAGCAGTCGATCGAGATCGACGGCGAGGTGTTCACGTACAGCGACTTCCCGGACGAGGACGACCCGGACAGCAACGGGGCGAACCTCCGGGTGCTGGACTGCGAAACCATCCCGCCGCTGGAGGAGGCGGACTTCGGCACGGACCCGGTCACGGGCGAGGAGATGGAGACGCTGGTCCGCCTCACCGACGTGAAGCCCGGCGACTCCGGCGAGATCACCTTCTCGCTCCACCTCTGTGACAACCCCGGCTACATCTGGATGCAGGCGAGCGACGTCAACGGTGACGGCGGCACCGCCACCGAGCCGGAGCAGATCGTCGACCCGGACAACCTCGGCGACCTCGGCGACGCCATCGAGGCGCGGCTCTGGTACGACGAGGACTGCGACAACGTGTACGACGGCGCGGAGCCGGTCGACATCATGCTGACGCTCGACTTCTCGGGCTCGATGCTGTACGAGCAGTACGGCGGCCTCGTCAGCGAGGACGACGTCACGGTCGGCGGGACCACCTACGCCGAGACGACGAAGATCGACCTCGTCGAGCTCGGCACCCGCCAGTTCGTCAGCTACCTCCAGTCGCAGGGGTCCGACGTTCAGGTCGGCGTCGCGTACTTCGACGGCGAGGGGAGCGACGACTCCGTCCCGCGGACGGGCGTCCTCCAGGGCCTGACGAGCGACCTCTCCGTGGTGGACGCGCAGCTGACGGATCTCCGGCAGAAGCTCGCGGACGTGGTGACCGGTCCCAGCCCCTCGACGCCGGGCGACGGCGACGGCGACCCCGATCCGTTCGCGAACGCGAACGGTATCGCGACGGGCACCTACATCGGCGAGGGCGTCGACGACGCGCAGGCCGAGCTCGACGCGAACGGACGTAGCGGGGTCGAGTACCGGAACATCGTCCTATCCGACGGCGAGTCGTTCAACGGGGACGGCAGCACGTCGTTCTCATCGCCGACCGGCGCGGCGGCCGACGCCCGCGCGGCGTCGCCGAATCCCGCAACGAACGTGTACACGATCAACGTCGACGGCAGCGCGAGCACGCTCCAGGCGATGGCCGGCGCGGCCGGCGGCTCGGGCGGCGACCCGGCGTTCTTTAACGACGTCAGCGATCCGCTCAACATCCCGACGGTGTTCGGCAACCTCGCGGCACAGACCGCACAGGAGAAGGTCATCATGGACGACTCGCTCGGAAACGTCCTCGCGGCGCTCGCCGACGGGAACGGCGTTCCGCTCGACGGGAACCGGTCGACGCCGTACGACGAGCGTAACGACCCGGCGGACGACCCGGACCGCGAGGCGTTCCGCGGCGACGGCGTGATGCACTGCGTCGCGCTCGAGTGGGAGCTGCCCCTCGAAGTGGGCAACGAGATCCAGGGCGACACGCTCGCCTTCGATCTGGGCTTCTACACCGAACAGGCGCGCCATAACGACGGCGCCGGGCCGTCGGTGTCGGCCTGATCGGGGGTTTCGGACCCATCGCGACGTGACGGTCGAAGCCGATCGACGGCGGGGCCGATCCGGCGACTGCGGTGGGGTACGACGCCCGTACCGCCGGGTACGGTCACCGGACCGGTCAGGTATGACGCGTATACATACGACTACGGCGACGGTAGAGAGGGCAGAGACGAGAGATCACATCGACGACACGGCCGTTCGGAGCCGCGACGACACACAATGACACAGAAGGAATCAGGACTTACGCGGCGGGAGGCACTCGCAGGCGTCGGAGCCGTCGGCTTCGCGACCCTCGGGGCCGCCTCCGGACGGCGGACAGGGACGGACAACTGGGACGAGTACACGGACTACACGTACGCCCAGACGGACGCGCGGGTGAATCCGGTGAATCTGCTCGTCGGGTGGCGGCGCACGGAGAACGGGACGGCCGTCGATGCGAGCCCGGTCGGCGCGGTCGACGACGTCGGAGCGGCCGGGATCCGGCTCGTCGACGTCGACAACGTACTGCCGCACGACTACGGCACGGCGAGCGTCGGCCTCCGACTGGAAGACCCCGAGAGCACCGCCCGCGTGTGGCTGAAGATCGACCCCGGGCTCGACGACCCCGACGCCGCGAGCGCAGCGCTCGCGGAGCGCATCTCGCTCACGGTCCGACAGGACACCGGGATCTTCGGGATCGGCGGCTGCGGCGGCGCAGATGGCGAGTTCGCGAGCGTCGGGACGCCGATCGCCGACGGGACGCTCGCGGACATCGACGGGTCCGCGCTCGCGGACGGCGTCGAGCTGCGTCCGGGGTTGCTCGGCGACGGCTGCCTCGGACCCGGTGAGCAGCGCTGTCTGACCTTCGAGTGGGAGTTTACCGGCGAGGGCGGCAACGCCGGACAGGGCGGCGCGGTGGACTTCCTCGTACAGTTCGTCGCCGACGAGTGCGGTTCCGAGGGGAACCCCTTCGAGACGAACCCCGCGACGGGAGGCGACACGGCCGGAGGCGGCGCATGACTCCCGGAAGCGACCGGGGACGGCGCCCGAGCGGACTGAGCCGCCGCCGGCTGCTCGCCGGGATCGGCGGCGTCGGCGCGGTCGGGATGGCGAGCGGCCTCGGCACGGGCGCGTACCTCGCGGACCGGGAGACGTTCGCGAACAACGCCTTCGGCGCCGGCGAGGTCGGGGTGACCGTAAACGACGAGCTCACGGACGGGACCGTCACCGTCGGTCCGTTCGCGGTCGACCGGACGACGTTCGACGGCCGTCCCGACCCTGAGCGGTTCGAGATCGGTGCGTCAGCGAACCCCGTGCGGGTGTGGCTCGCGACGCGCTGCCCCGACGACGACGACCCGCTCGGGGACGCGCTCGAAGTCGAGGTCGTCGTCGACGGCGCGTCGCTGACGGGCGGCTACCGGCCCCTCGCCGAGGTCGAGCGCCTGCTCGCGACCGGGGCGCGAATCGACGACGGCTGCCTCGCCGCCGGCCCCGACGGCGGTTCGATCGTCGTCGAGGTGGCTCCCTACCTGCCGGCTGATTCGCCAGACGTGGGCGGTGAGACGACCGACCTGACGTTCCGGCTGTACGCCGAGCAGTGTCGCCACGTCTCGGAGGCCGAGGCGAACGCGCCGGGGGCGAACCCGTTCGCAGATGTCGTCTGCGATGAGACGGAGTTGGACTGCCCCGAGTGCGTCGAGTTCGGCAAGACGAACTTCGGCGGGTCGACCGGGCCGGGCGACGTGCTCCGGCTCGAGGACGCGGGATCGTACGAGATCGAGATCACCGAGGTCGAGACGAAGGACGACGGCGAGGTCGTCGGCGTCGCGTTCCGGCTTCGGGACGCCGACGGAAATCCGGGGCCGAACATGTGTTCCGTGGCGGTCAAGGGCGGACCGGACCGGACCCCCGAGTCCGTCGAGATCGACCCGGCGTCTCCGGAGACAGGTGAGATTGTGTTCGCGCCGCTGAACCCCGGAAACGACAAGCGATACGGGGTCAGCAACGTCACGATCAGCGTCTGCGCCGGCGACGGTAACGGCGAAGAGGAAGGCGGCGACGACCGCACCGGTGACGGCGAAGAGGAAGGCGGCGACAGTAGCGGGACCGGTAACGGCGGTGGAAACGGCGACGGCGGCAGAAACGGCCGAAAAGAGAACGGAACGCCCGGGAAGCCCGACGGCAAATCCGCGAACGCCGGCGGCGACGGTCGAAGCGACGGCGGCGGAGACGACGGCACGGAGGCGAACTGATGACACAACTACTCACATCACCACGGACGAAGCGCGCGGCGAACGTACTCGGGATCGTCCTGCTGATCGCGCTCGTCGCGCCGTTCGCGGTGTACGCCGCCCCGGAGGTCGTCGGCGCCGACGAGAGCTTCGTCGTGCTCACGGCGAGCATGACGCCCGCCATCGCGCCGGGCGACGTAGTTATCATCGCCGAGCGCGACCCGGCCGCGATCGCCGAGGGCGACGTGATCACGTTCGTCCGCGGCACGAGCGACGTGCCGGTGACGCATCGCGTGATCGACGTGGTCGACGAGGCGAGCGCGCTCGCGTTCGAGACGATGGGCGACGCCAACGAGGGACCGGATCCGGGGCTCGTCCCGGCCGGGAACCTCGTCGGCGTCGTGACGCTGACGATTCCGTACATCGGGTACGTGATCCAGTTCGCGGGCACGCGGGTCGGGTTCGTGGCGCTGGTGCTGCTCCCCTTCGGACTGCTCGCGGTCACGGAGGTCTGGTCGATCGTCCGCGGTCGCGACGAGTCGAAGTCGCCAGCCACCGCGACCGACGATCCGGACCGAGGGGACGCCGAGACGGCGCAGTTCGAGTTCGCAACCGAGTCCGAGCTCGCCCCCGCGACGGACGCCGCGGGGGCTTCCGGCGGCGTCTCGGTCGACGCGGTCGGCGGCGCGGCGGCGGTACTCGTCGTCTTCGCCCCGTACGCGGTGTACGTCGCGTTCGAACTCCGGAGCGCCGTCGCGATCGCGGCGGCAGTAGCGACCGCGACGCTCCTGTGTGGGGCGCTCGCGATGTGGGTGCCGGCGAGCGGCGTGCTCGACCGGAGCGGGCAGAGCGCCGCGGCGGAGCCGGAGAGAGACGCGTCGGAAACGGCCGTCGCCGGCGAGGTCTCCGAGAGCGAACGGGACGGCGACGAGACGGACTCGGCAGCCGTCGCGACAGACGAAGAGCGCGTGGAACCAGACGAGTCGGCACCGGTACAGACGCCGACCGCACGTCCTGACGCCGCCGGAGAGGGGGACTGATGGCGGCAAATCACGGGTTCGTCGCGCTCCTCGCGCTCGCCGTGTTGGTGTGGGGCGTCGCGTTCACCGGCGGGGCCACGGTCGCGGTCCTCTCGGCGAGCGTCGACGTGCCGACGACGTTCGAGACGCCGGAGGAACTGAAGGAAGTAAGCGGGTCAAACGGAAGCGCGTTCGCCGTGACGACCGTACCCGTCGAGAACGGGACGCCGTCAGCGGTGAACGGCACGGAGACAGTCGGGAACGCCACGGTACCGCCCCCGAAACAGAACGCTACGGTACCGCCCCCGAAACAGAACGCTACGGTACCGCCCCCGAAACAGAACGCTA
>NZ_SGXU01000005.1:0-66189 GCF_005435015.1 Halorubrum sp. SP9 | reverse complement strand
ACGGTACCGCCCCCGAAACAGAACGCTACGGTACCGCCCCCGAAACAGAACGCTACGGTGCCACCCACGGAACAGAACGCTACGGTACCGCCCCCGAAACAGAACGACTCGGCTCCGACGGACGAAAACGACTCGGCGCCGGCGACGAACGACACCGAGACGGACGAAAACGACTCTGCGCCGACCGATCCGACGCGGGAACAGTCGAGCCCGCCGAGTGAGGAGACGCTGACGAACGAGTCGGCTCCGGCGGGGAACGCGACCGTCGGGGGTTCGACCGCGCCCGACGCGAACGATATCGATGCGGTCGCGGTTCCTCATCCCCCGGATCCGTCGCGGTCCGGCCACGGAGCGTGAACGTGACCTTGCCGAGACGGCCGCGGGAACATTCCGGGAGGGACGGCGCACGGTCCGACGGGCGTTGCCCCGGCCCCGGAGCGAAACTCACCGCGCTGTTGCTGCTCGTCGCGGTGCTGCTCCTCGTGTTCCTCGCCAGCCTCGTTCGGATGCTCGGGTGAACTCGTAAACGGCGGGGTCGGGACGGCGTTCTCAGCCGGTGACCGCGCCCGCCGGAGTTATGAGCGGTACCGGCGTACGATCAGGCGACGAATGGTCGCCCTCGACGCAGTCGGGTTCGTCTTCGTCGCCGGGCTGATCACGGCGCTGGCGACCGGGATCGGGGCGGTACCGTTCTTCTTCTTCGAGACGATCAGCGACCGCGGGAACGTGGCGCTCTGGGGGTTCGCGTCGGGGATCATGCTCTCCGCGTCGCTGTTCGGCCTCGTCCGGGAGGGACTCGCGGAGGGGACGCCGGTCGAGATCGGCGTCGGGATGCTCGCTGGCGTCGTCCTCGTCGTCCTCGCGCACGAGGTGCTGATGGACGCCGAGATCGACCCGCGGGAGTACGAGGAGGCCGACTTCAAGAAGCTGATCTTGATCCTCGGCGTGCTGACGGTCCACAGTTTCCCGGAGGGGATCGCCGTCGGCGTCTCCTTCGCGGACCTCGGCTTGGAGGGCGGCACCGCGCTGTTCGGCTTCGCGGTCCCGCTACTCGCCGTGTTCATGACCGTCGCCATCTCGATCCACAACGTCCCCGAGGGGACGGCCATCTCGATCCCGCTGCGGTCGATGGGCGTCTCGAAGTGGAAGATGGTGTGGTGGGCCGTCTTCTCCAGTCTCCCGCAGCCGGTGGGAGCCGTCGTCGCGTTCGCGTTCGTGCGGTACGCCCGCGCGTTCCTCCCGTACGGCTTCGGCTTCGCGGCGGGCGCGATGATCTATCTCGTCCTCACGGAGTTCGTCCCCGAGGCGCTCGAAACGGGCGCGGACCTCCCGCACGGCGGCAGGCGGGTCCTCGTCGGCGGCGTCGCGCTCGGCGTCGCGCTGATGGTCCCGCTCGCGTACCTGTAACGGACCGACGGCAGCGTCGGTGTACTTCGCTGATCCGCCGTCGGGTATTCGGTGCCGTCGAACGCCTTGGAGACAGGGGGATCGGGTGCTGAACACGGAGGGTTCAGTCGACAGAACGCCTTCGAGGTGGTCTCTCCAATCGACTCTGAACCGGTCGACGGACCGTCCCTACCGATTGACCGGCAACGCGAGACGGCGGTCAGCGGAACGATCGGATCGGCTCAGGCGTCGTGATAATCAACGGTGATCTCGGTCGGTCGGTCGGCACCGTTCAGACGCCAGAGGGTGAACGAGTAGTCGTAATGGTACTCGGGGGTGTCCGGGTCCGGCGGGAAGGCTTGGTACGAGGTGACGTCGTATTGGAGCCGCCCGTTCTGATAGACGGACCGGTCGGTGAAGTCGTCAACGATGTCTTCGACGGGATTCCCGCCCTTCTCGTGGTAGTCCATGAGCCCCGCACCCGTCGGGAGGACGCCGACGATGACCGACATGAACTGCTTACCCGGGTCGAACGTTCGGAACGCCGTTCCGGGGGCGCTGTCGTCGTCTGCCGGGGTGAGCGCTCCCCAGTCGATGAGTTTGCGCGCGGCGTCCGGATGCGCGAGGATCATCCCCCAGACCGCGGGGACACCTCCGTCAGGCGTTGGCTGCTGATCGATGATTGGCGTATAGGCGGTCGTTCCGAGCGACGAAGCGATCTGTGGCCGGGCGCCGGAACTGAGGGCGCTACAACCAGCGAGTCCGGTGAGAACCGCTGCGCCGGAGAGGTGGAGGGTCTTCCGTCGTGACAGTTCGGGGGCCATACGCACCGATGAGCTCGTCGAGACTTATAATCGGCGTCTTGCGTTCAAGACGCTCGACGGACGGCTCGCCCGTGGGACCCCGAGACGCTCGGAAGGGAGCAGAGACAGAGAGCCGCTGGGCTCTGAACGCGGGAGGGAGCGTTCGGTGAGTGAATATCGCTCGTTTCGCGTACTCGGCGACGAAGCGTTCGGGCGGCGTACGATCGCAGTGCCGAGTCCTCCGCGAGATCACGGGTCGAGTGAGTCGATGCCGCGCATGGTCGCAGTAGCGACGAGGTCGTACTGAGTCGGACCCGGCTACGTCCCGCCCGTGGCGGTCCAACTCGCGCTCGCCTCGACGGCGTTCTCGAACGTGAGCTCGGCGACCTCGGGCGGGCTGTCGCCGCTGCCTTCGGGAAGGAACTGAAAGCTGAGTCGTTCCCCGGTTTCACCGAGGAGCGCTTCGAGGGAGACGATGTCGCCCCGTCGGGCGCTGACGAACTCTCGACGGACGACCGTCTCTCCGCCGGCGACGACGGTATCGAGCGAGGCGTCGTACTCGTCCAGTTTCGTACGTATCGAGACCGGCACGGGGCCGTCGCCCGTATTCGTTATCACGAGTGTTCCGCCCGGGTAGTCGGAAGACCGATCACCGTCCGCGAACGCGCCCGTACAGCCGGCGAGGGATACGGCGGCGAGACAGCCTCCGATTCCGCGCAGAAATCGTCGTCTCTCCATGGCAACGTTGTTCGGGTCGTCCGTGAAATGTCTTCGTATCGAAACGTCACGGATCGAACTCCGTCTCGTCCCGGTCGCTCGGGACCTCTCGATTCGGGCGCGAACTACTGACCGAGACGGGCCGTCGGAACTCGGGCGGCGTCCGCCTCGATAGCGGTCGGAGACGGACGGCCGTCCCGACCGGTCTCCGTCACTCCCCGCCAGACGCCGTCGGGTTGACCGCGCCCGGCCCCTCGCCCACGTCGTAGCCGCGCCGGACCGCCTCGGTCATCCCCTCGACCGCGGCGGCGACCGCCTCGCGGAGCGGCTCGCCCCGCGCCAGCCGCGCCGCGATCGCGCTCGATAACGCGCAGCCGGAGCCGTGCGTCGCCTCGGTGTCGATCCGGGGCGTCTCGAAGCGGTCGACGGTCGGGGCGGTCTCGCCCCCTCCCGCACCCCCTGCGCGAACGAGCGTGTCGACGACGACGCCCTCGTCGACCGATCCGCCGTCGAGGTGGCCGCCCTTCACCAGCGCCGCGTCCGCACCGAGCGCGACCAGCTCCCGCCCAGCGGCCTCGGCGTCGGCCGGGGTCTCGACCGGCTCGTCGGTCAGCACCGCCGCCTCGTCGGCGTTCGGCGTGACGAGCGTCGCGGCCGCGATCAGGGCCTCGTAGGCGTCCTCGGCGGCCGGCGAGAGCAGTCGGTCGCCGGTCGCCGCGACCATCACGGGGTCGACGACGAGCGGCGCGTCGGCGCCCGAGACCGACTCCGTCACCGTCTCAACGATGTCCGCGGTCGCCAACATCCCCGTCTTGATCGCCGCGACCTCGAAGTCGCCGTCGACCGCCGCGTACTGGGTCGCGACGTGATCGGCCGGGAGCGGGTGGACGTCCTCGACGCCGCGAGTGTGCTGGGCGGTCGTCGCCGTCACGACCGACGTGCCGAAGACGCCGTGCGCGGCCATCGCGGCCAGGTCCGCCTGGACCCCCGCTCCCCCGCCGCTGTCGCTGCCGGCGATCGTCAGCGCGACCGGCGGATCGACCGGGTCGTACTCGGACATGCGGAATGATATAATCTAGTAGTATTAATTGGTAATGGTTCGCGGTGGGTCGCTGTTCGAGCGAGCGCGACCGTCGCGAGCCCCGCCCGTCGCGACAGCGGTCGACCGCGACTCGCACGGGCGCCGGCCGCCTGCCGCCGCCGAACGACCTTTTCGGCTCCGCGGCGTAGCGGGGATATGGCAACCGACTCCGACGCCGCGACCGGCGCCGACGAGGCCGAGGCGATCACCGTCTACTCCGACTACGTCTGTCCGTTCTGCTACCTCGGTCGGCGGTCGCTCGCGAACTACCAGGAGACGCGCGAGGAGCCGCTCGCGATCGACTGGCACCCGTTCGACCTCCGCGCCGGACAGCGCGGCCCCGACGGCGAGATCGACCACGATGCCGACACCGGGAAAGACGAGGAGTACTACGAGCAGGCCCGCGAGAACGTCCGCCGGCTCCAGGAGGAGTACGGCGCCGACGAGATGGCGCTCGAGCTGGCGACCGACGTGGACTCGCTGCCCGCGCAGGTCGTGTCGGTCCGCGTGCGCGAGACCGCGCCGGACGCGTGGCTCGCGTTCGACGAGGCCGTCTTCGACGCGCTGTGGCTGGAGGGTCGCGACATCGGCGACCGCGACGTGCTCGCCGACATCGCGGCCGACACCGACGGGCTCGACCCCGAGGTCGTCGACGACGCGCTCGGCGACGACGACCTCCGGGAGCGCGTGACCGACATGTTCGACGCCGCGCGGCGACAGGGCGTCACCGGCGTTCCGACGTTCGCGTACGACGGCCACGCCGCCCGGGGGGCGGTCCCGCCGGAACAGCTCGAACGGCTCGTCGAGGGCGTCTGATCGCGACGGAACGCGGACGCTCGGTCAGGCGTCCGCGGCGGCCTCGGACCCGGGACGCTCCCCGCTCGCGTCGCCGCTCGGTTCGACGGCGTCGTTCCGCGGGTCGATCAGCCGGTGCGCGAGCGCGACGCAGCCGAACGCGAGCGCGAAGCCGGCGACGACGTCGGTGAGCCAGTGGATTCCGAGGTACATCGTCGCGACGACGACCGACAGCGAGAGCCACACCGCGACCGGCGTCCACCGCGGGTACTCCTCGCGGGTCAGCACCGCGAACGTCCCGACGGTGACCGAAAGCGAAGTGTGGAGCGACGGGAAGACGTTCGTGTTCACGTTCACCTCGCTCGCGAGCAGCATCACGTCGGGTCGGTTGGTGAAAAGCAGCGGCGTCACCATGTCGGGCATCACGTTCCGCGGCCCGTAGGCGAACACCGCCGTGTACAGCGCCAGTCCGATCGCATAGTTGAGCGCGTACGCGACGAGGACGCGCCTGAGCGTCGTCGTCCGCGGGAGCGCGAGGTACGCGACCACCGGGAACGCGAGCAGGAACGCGTAGCCGTACACGTACACCCACGAGAAGTACGCGGTCAACACGGGGGTAGCGAACGTCGACTGGACCCACGCGACGAACCCGCCCTCCAGCCCGTAGATGAGCGCCGTCGCCTGGAGACCGAACAGCTCCGAGACCGCCTGTAGCGAGCTCCGACCGATCGCGCTGGCGAGCAGCACCGCACACAGGGTCCCGGCGGCCCGTCGGGCGTCCCACAGGCGCGCTCGGAGCCCGGTCCACGCGTCTCGGAGCCGAGCCGGACCGATCACCGCGACGCTCGCGACCGCCAGCATCGTCCCGACCCACGCCACGATCGACGCGAGCAGCGACAGGAACGGCGTCATTGCCCCCGCGAGAGCAGCCGGCCTTCGTCGTCGAACCGGTATCCGGCGTCTCGAAACGCCTCCCGGGCGGCCGCGACGTCGAGCGAGCCCTCGTCGTCGAAGAACGGGTAAACGGGGTCGGTCCCGTCGGTCCACGCCAGCGACGCCGGGACCGCGTCCGGCGTCGCCGCGAGCGGAGACGCCGCCGCCCGTGCGTACCCGTCGAAGGCGTCGTCGACGACGGCGGACTTGTCGATCAGCCGCGCGATCACCGCCCGGAATCGGGGGTTCGACAGCGGGCTCCGTCGCACGTTGTAGCCGACGTGATAGAACGCCGCCGACCGACCGCTCACGAGCCGGGTGTCCGGCGAGCGTCCGATCCGAGGGACCGACGCCGGACCGAGGTTCGCGGCGGTCGCGTCCGCGACGCCGTCGGCGACCGACTCGACGGCCGAGATGTCCGAGGGCAACACCTCGATCCGGAGCCGATCGAAGGCGGGCTTGCCGTGGTACTGGGACGGGATCCCCGCCCTGGGGTCCGTCGCCGCTCCGAATCCCGTCTCTCCGGACGCCTCCGGGTCGGTTTCGGGCGCCGGCCGCACGAGGAAGTGGTCGGGGTTCCGCTCGAAGACGACCGATTCCCCGGCGGTCGCCGCGACGAAGCGCAGCGGGCCGCTCCCGACCGGGTCGGGGTTGTTCGAGACCACCGCCTCGGTCGTCTCGAAGTCGAGCTCGAAGCCGGCGATCGTCGCCGCGTCTGTCCTGGCGGACCAGACGTGTTCCGGGAGGATCGGTACCTGGAGCGCGCGGGCGGCGACCGTCTCGTTGACGTCGGCCACGGTGAGCCGCACCGTCGCGTCGTCGAGGACCCGCTCGTCTTCGACGATGGAACTCCGGCCGCGGAAGCGAGGGGTCGGCACCGGGGTCTCGACGTTTCCCAGCGACGTGTCCCGGAGGAACCGGTAGGTGAACGCGACGTCGCTCGCCGTCACGGGCTCGCCGTCGTGCCACCGCGCGTCGCGGAGCGAGACGTCGAGGGTGTCGTGGTCGATCCGCTCCCAGTCGGCCGCCAACCACGGGATGACCGCCTCGCCGTCCGCGCGGACGAGGGGATCGTACAGCAGTCCGGTGAACGTCCCGTGCTTCCGGTACTCCGCGGCGATCGGGTTCCAGTTCTCCGTGATGCGGTCGTCGGTCGTCACGAGCCGGAGGACGTCTTCGCCCTCGGATCCGGTGCCCGCGGCGGCCGTCGTCGCGCTGCCGTCGGCCGAACCGGTGGTCCCGGAGTCGTCGTCGGAGGAGACGGTCCCGGAGTCGCCGTCAGAGGAGACGGTCCCGGAGTCGCCGTCAGAGGCGACGGTCCCGGAGTCGTCGTCAGAGGCGACGGCGTCGAGTTCGAGGAGCCCGGCGACGGAGAGCGGCTGGCGGTCCTCCGTCCACCCGTCGAACCGGTCCTCTCGGACGGCGGTGAGCGCGTCGGGGAACGCGACGACGGAGAAGGGCTGGAGCCGGCACAGCGTCTCCTGAAGCGAGCCGACGACGTCCGATCGCTCGGTGCCGGTGACCCGGCGCTGTCGTTCCAAGAGGTCGTCGACCGATATCTCCGTGAATCCGAAGGGGTTCTGCCAGCCGGACTCCGCGATGAACTTCGAGTGCGTCAGGCCGTACAGCGCGTCCGGGTCGAAGGGTTCAGTCTCCACGAACTGCCCGACGTAGATGTCGAAGTCCTGGTTTATCAGCACCTTGCGCCAGAGCTCGGTCTGTCCGACGGCGTTGAGTTGGACGTCGATACCGACCGCGGTCAGGTGTTCTTCGAGCTGTCTCGCGATCCGGATCCCGCTCGGGTCGTCGTCGGCGGGCGTGGTGTTGATCTCGAGGGTCAGCTGCGAGTGGGGGTCGCGGCCGGCGATGTTCTCCGCCCGCCCGAGACAGCCGGCGCTGGCGGCCGCGAGGCCGAGCCCGGCGAGCGCCGTCCGTCGACTGATCGGTCGGGTCATTCGCTCGTTTCTCCCCGTTTTCAGTCGCGCTGTATATCTCTTCTGTGCTACGGTCGTCGAACCGCGGTTCGACGGAGCGAACGCGCGCCGTCCCCGGAGCTCTCAGATCACGTCCGCCAGCGGGAGCGCGAGCCCGACGGCCCACGCCAGCAGTCCGGCGACGGCGACCGGCCGATCCGCGGCCGCGCGCCCGGTGGCGACGACGCCGCGCGCGGCGAGGAGCGCCACGCGGTGGACGATGAGGGCGGGCGAGACAGCCGTCCCGAGCGCCGCGAAGTCGGCGAGGAAGCCGGAGAGGGCGAGGCCGAGACCGGCGACGACGAGGAGGGCGAGCACGACGGCGACCCGTTTCATGCGCCTCACCGGAGCCCCGGAGCACAGACCTGTTCGGGTAGGGCCGGGGCTATCGCGCGCGTCCCTCGCCGCGGGTTCCGGCGGTCACCACGTCTCGACGACGCCGTCGCGGACGTCCTCGGCGCACCCCTCGCAGTCGGGGTGGCCCGACTCGAAGCAGGCGGGGCGCCCCTCGGCGTCGACCGGAATGGTCCGGCGCTCCGCGTGGCGTCGGCAGACGACGCGGGCCGCCCCGGAGTCGTCGGTCGGGAGGTCGAACCGGGCGGCCGCGTCGCCGTCGGGGTCGTCGCGCCCCTCGGCGTAGGCGCGTCTGGCCTCCTCGAACTGCTTGCCCGCCTTCCGGAGCTGCCGGCGGATGACGCGCTCGAACCGGTCGTCCATACCGCCCGTTTCGGGGCGGCGGATATAGGTCCGTTGGCGGCGCGGATCGGGGCGATCGCCGCGGGGCTCCGGGCGGCGCTCCGACGAGCGACCGAACCGTACCCCGGGAAACCTTGATGGGACGCCCGAGCGATCGCTCGGGTATGTCCGACGACTGCGTCTTCTGTTCGATCGCCGCCGGCGAGATCCCGGCGCGGACCGTGTACGAGACCGACTCGGTACTGGCGTTCCTGGACGCGAACCCGCTCGCGCGCGGGCACACGCTCGTGATCCCGAAGTCGCACGCACGGCACGTCGGCGACCTCGACGCCGACCTCGCGAGCGAGTTGTTCGACGCGGTCGCGTCGCTCACGCCGCGGATTCAGGCGGCGGTCGACGCCGACGGCGCCAACGTCGGCGTCAACGACGGCGCGGCGGCCGGCCAGGAGGTCCCGCACGTCCACGTCCACGTCGTCCCGCGTTTCGAGGGCGACGGCGGCGCGCCGATCCACGCGGTGGCGGGCGAGCGGCCGGACCTCTCCGACGACGAGCTCGACGCCGTCGCCGACGAGGTCGCGGCCGCGATAGACGGGTAGGAACGCGACGGAGCCGCGTACCCCGCCCGCCGTTCCGCTTCGGTCTTTTTAAGAACCGGCTCCGGCGACGCGGGAACATGCAGGCGACGACGCTCGCGTTGATCGGAGCGGCCGGCGGCGTGGGAACGACGCGGACCGCGGTCGAGTTGGCGGCGATGGGCGCGCGCGACGGGCGGCGCGTCGCCGTCGTCGACGCCGCGTTCACGACGCAGGGGCTCTCCGAGTACGTGGCCGGGCGGGTCGAGCCGGACCTCACCGCGCTCCTCACCGACGACCCGGACGCGGCGCTCTCGGCGGCGGCGTACCCCCTCATCGGGGCGGGCGACGCCGCCCGGCGTTCCGGATCCGCCGGGGCGGGCGGCGAACGGGACGTGAACGGGGACCCGGACCTCCCGGGACGCGTCGACGCGGTGCCGGCTCGGGCGCCCTTCGAGCGCGTCGCCCGGGCGAAGACGGCGGAGGCCGCTCGGAAGTTAGCGGGCCGGATCGACGAGGCGGCGACGACGTACGACGCGGTGGTCGTCGACGCGGCGCCGGCCGGGTCGAACGAGGCGGTCGCGGCCGCGACGAGCGTCGACCGCGCGGTCGCGGTCCGACCGGCAACGGTCCACGGACGCGACGCGGCCCAGCGGCTCCGGGGGCGGATCGCCGACGTGGGCGGGAGCCTCGACTCGACGCTCGCGGTCGATCGACCCGGAACCGCGGGGTCGGGCGACGCCGTCGACCGCGACGACACGGACGGCGGCGGTTCCGGGGCCGTCCGCGTTCCGGCCACCGATCCCGAGGTGGCGGCCGCACCGACCGCGGCGAAGGGGGACGACGCGTACGCGCGGGCGATCGCGGCCGCCTACGAGGCGGCGTTCGACACGTCGCTCGGCGTGGAGTTCCCGGACCCGGGACTCGTCGATCGGGTCACGCCCTGAGAGCGCGGCTCGCGGCTCGGGAGCCGCGTCCGAAGTGGTACCGGAACTCAACGAAACCCGTCAGTGGAGCCGAGCGCGTCGCCGAGAGGGCCGCCGTCTCCCGGTCCGTCCCCGAGCGGTGCCGACCCGGCGACCTGCGCGTCGACCGCCTCCGCGACGGGGTCGACGGGGTCGTGCGTCTCGACGTACGTGGCCAGCGCGAAGTCGGCCTCGTCGCCGCCGGTGAGTTCGACGGCCTCGCTGCGCGAGGTCCGGCCCGCGAGCCAGTCGCGGACGACGCCGCGACCGGTCGGTGAGAGCGGGCAGACCCCCGCGACGCCGCACCGGTGGAGCGTCTTCGCGGCCGTCATCGGGGTGACGCCCGCCTCCCGCGCCGCGTCGCCGACGGTCCGGCCGGCCGTGTAGGCGTCGACGAGGGTGGCGGTCGCTTCGGGCGTACACGGGAGCGACTCCGCGTGGGCCGACAGGCGATCGACGAGCGGCGTCTCCGTGTCGTCCGCGAGGGCGACCCCGCGATCGCGCTGACGCGAGGTCACCTCGACCCCGGCCGCGATCTCCGACAGCGTCATGCGATCCGGTGGTTCGCACGGATGGTTAAAACCACCGTACTGCGGCGAGGTCGAACGCCGGATCACCGACCGATAACCGGTCGGTTCGAGCGCCGCGATCGGGGCGATCGACCCCCGATTCACCCGGGTTTAAGTAAGGCATCGGGCCGGAGTTCGACGTGTGATGAGTGAGGCACGTTCGACCCGAACCCGTTCGCCCCGGACCGAGACCGACGACGTCGCGACCGCCGACCGCGCCGCGACCGCCGACCGCGCCGCAGCCGCGGACGCGACAGAGGCCGGTCGGGCCGAGACCGACCGCGAGACGTGTCCGGAGTGCGGCGGCCGCACGCGGGTCGATAGCTCGGAGCGCGTCTGTACCGACTGCGGCCTCGTCGTCGACGCCGACCGGATCGACCACGGCCCGGAGTGGCGGTCGTTCGACGACGACGACGCGGACCCGAAGCGCACCGGCGCGCCCCTGACGCGCTCGCGGCACGACCGCGGTCTCTCGACGGAGATCGGCCGATCGACGAAGGTGAAGGGGCGCAAGCGCCGGCGGCTCGCCCGGATGCGGACCCAGCACAACCGCGCGCAGATCTCCACGAAGCGCGACCGCAACAAGGTGTACGCGTACACCGAGATCCGGCGGCTCACCGGCGTCATGGGGCTTCCCGACAGCGTCCGCGACGCCGCCTGCGCGCTGTTCGACTCCGCGCAGGAGGAGAGCCTGCTCCGCGGGCGCTCGCTGGAGGGGTTCGCCGCGGCCTGCGTCTACGTCGCCTGCCGCACCGCCGACGTGGCCCGCACCGTCGGCGAGGTGTGCGCCGAGGCGAAGGCGACGGAGGACGAGCACCGGGCCGCCTTCGACGCGATGAACCGCGAGCTCGGCCTCCCGATCGCGCCGAGCGGCCCCGCGGAGTACCTCCCGCGGTTCGCCAGCGACCTCGACTGCGACTCGGCCGTCGAGCGCCGGGCGGGCGAGCTGGCCGAGCGCGCAGTCGAGGAGGGGATCGCGAACGGCCGCAACCCGGTCGGCGTCGCCGCCGCCTGCCTCTACACCGCGGCCCGCGAACTGGGCGCCGAGTGTACCCAACAGGAGGCGGCCGACGCCGCCGACGTGACGCCGGTGACCGTCCGCCGGACGTACGTCGACCTGACGGAGGAGTGAGCGGGCGGCGCGGAATCGCGGCGCTACCGGTCGGTCGACGGCTCGTCGAGGCGAGCCGTCCACCGCTCTCTCACCGCGAGGTGTCCCTGTGCGATGACCCCCAACAGCGGGAGCTCCAGCAGCGGCCCGATGACGAGCGCGAGCGGGATCAGCGGCTCGTTCGGGAACGCGACGACGGCGATTGCGAGCGCGGTCGGGGAGTTCCGCGAGAGGATCGTGTTATTGAAACAGACCAGTTCGCCGTACGAGAAGGAGAGCGAGCGCCCGACGAGGAACCCGACCGCGAGGTTGATCGCGTAGAACAGCGCGACGGGGATCGCCATCAGCGCAAGCAGCCGCGGGTTCTCGACGATCACGTCTCCCTGCGACGCGAACATCGCCCCGATGGCCAGCGCGAGGAAGCCGACCTGGACCGGGCCCATCCGGGGCAGGAACCGGTCTCGGAGCCACGTCTCGCCCTTCGTGCGGGTGAGTCCCCACCGGGCGAAGGCGCCGACGGTGAGGGGAACGACCAGCACGAGGAGGACGCTCTCGGCGAGCAGCGCGAGCGGCAGGTCGACGAGCGTCCCGGCGAACGCGTAGAGGTACACCGGCAGCAACACCAGTTGGAGGACGAGGTTGTACGGCAACACGGAGGCGGCAAGCGGTACGTCGCCGTCGGCGACGTCGGTGAACACGAGGTACCAGTCCGTACACGGCGTCACGAGGAGCATGATGAGTCCGACCCAGAGCGCGGGCTGGTTCCGGAGGAAGAGGGCACCGAGCCCCACGGCGAGCAGAGGGCTCCAGACGAAGTTGACCAGCAGGCTCGACCCGACGACGCGGCGGTTGCCGAACGCTTCCCGCAGCCGAGAGAGGGGGATCCCGACGAACGCGGCGAACAGCATCACCATCAGGAACGGGACGATGAGCCGGTCGGCGACGGGGGCGACGCGGTCGATCTGGCCGGCGGCGAGGCCGACCGCGACGGCGGTGAGGACGAGCATCGACTGGTGTTTCTCGACGGGATTCATCGCCTCGTCTCGGTACTGCGCCGGCGACGTGCTAAGGCTGTGGGTCGGCGTCAGAAGGGGGAGAAAACGACGGCGGCCCCGTCGTTTCGTGACGATCCGTCGGGCGGGCGCGGCGGCGTCAGCGGGGACCGATCGCCGCGAGAGGGGGCCGCGGCGACCGGGATCTGATAGCGGACAGGCGGTGTGGAGGGCAGGGAGGGCGCCCCGACCGCCCGGCGGGCGTCACGCACCTGAATCGAGGTGCGGGGGATAGTTCTACGTTAGCCGTCGACAGTACGGACGGACCGAACAACACGTTCGAATCGGACGGATCGCGATTCGCGTGTCGACCGCTCACCGCTCGGCGATCGAGCGAAGCCCCCTACTCGGCAATCTTGTGCTTGAACGCGAAGAAGACCCGGCGGCCGGTCTCCGTGAGCCGGACGGTGTCGGAGCGTCCGATGTCCTCCAGTTCGACGTAGCCGCGCTCGCGCAGCGGCGAGAGCACGTGCGTCTCCAGCGCGCGGTACTTCGCCGTCCGGCTCTCGCCCGCCTCGCGGAGGAAAGAGAGGTCGCGCTCGCGCGCCCACTCGATCAGGTTCCACTTGTCGGTGGTGCGGTTCTCCTCGGAGCGTTCGTGAAGCCGACCGAGGACGGCGACCTGGTCGGTCGTGGGCGCGTCCATCGGGTAGATGGGCAGGTCGACGGTGCGCTCGACGCCCTCGGTGAGCGGTTCCTCGCGCCGGTCGTGGCGGTGGCGCTCTGGCTCGACGCTGTACGGGCGCGCGCCGACGATCATACAGGCCAGCGCGACGCCGACCGCGGCGATCCGCGGCCCGGTCGAGACGTTCCCGAAGAGGCGGTCGCCGTCCTCGGCGCTCGCCCGGTGACGGGCGGCGACCGTGGTCGTTACGCCGAGCACGTCGTACACGTCCGCGAGCGCGACGGGGATCGGTCGGACCGCGGCGAACTCGGCGGCGGTCGTCCACGCCTCGCGCTGGTAGTCGGTGAGCCCGTCGGGGTCGATTCGGGTGTCTGCGGGGTCGGCGGCGCCGGCCGCCTCGAAGTCCACGTCGCCGCGGGCCCCGTCGCGGTCGGGGGCGTCGACGAGCAGGTACGCGACGTCGGCGCCGTGGCGACGGAGGGGCTCGACGATGCGGTCGCGCTCGTAGCCGAGCGGGACCACGTGGACGCGGCGTTCGGCGACGCTGGGGACCGAGGTGTCCATACCGGCGTTGTTCGCGGCGCCCGATTAAATAGTCCGCCGGAGCGCTCCCGAGGAGCCGCGAGCGATCACGAGTCGTGGGGTCACGTACCACGAAAACCGTTAAACCCGGCTGTCGCCTATGAAGGGACATGAGCGCGGACCGGTCCGCCCTCCGGCGGGCCATCGAGCGCGGCGAGCGGGACGGCGGCGCCATCGAGTTCAAGGAGCGACTGACCCGCGAGGTCCACCTGGCCGACGGGCGCATGGAGTCGCTCGTGGCCCAGCTCCGCCACCGCGTCCTCTCCGGCGACGGCGAGGCGACCTACGTCCTCGGCGTCACCGACGACGGGGGGTTGGCCGGCGTCTCCCCCGACGCCTTCTCCGAGACGATGGACGTGCTCTCGCTGCTGGCAGACGAGGCAGACGCCCACATCGCGGACGTCGAGACGTGGAGCGCCGGCTCCGGCGGCGACGCCGACGAGGCCGGGCTCGTCGGGCTCGCGACGCTCCGCGACGGCGGCGTGTTCGAGGCCGACGAGGACCACCTCGTTGTCGGCACCGCGGGCCACGTCGACCACGGGAAGTCGACGCTGGTGGGGACGCTGGTCACCGGCCGCGCCGACGACGGGCAGGGCGGCACGCGCGGCTTCCTCGACGTCCAGCCCCACGAGGTCGAGCGCGGCCTCTCGGCCGACCTCTCGTACGCGGTGTACGGGTTCGCGGACGACGCGGACGAACCGGTTCGGATGGACAACCCGCACCGGAAGTCCGACCGCGCCGGGGTCGTCGAGGCGGCCGACCGGCTCGTCTCGTTCGTCGACACCGTCGGTCACGAGCCGTGGCTCCGGACGACGATCCGCGGGCTCGTCGGGCAGAAGCTCGACTACGGGCTCCTCGTCGTCGCCGCCGACGACGGGCCGACGACGACGACCCGGGAACACCTCGGGATCCTCCTGGCGACGGAGCTGCCGACCATCGTCGCGATCACGAAGGCGGACGCCGTGAGCGACGACCGGCTCGCGGCGGTCGAGCGCGACGTGGAGTCGATGCTCCGCGACGCCGGACAGACCCCGCTCCTGGTCGACCGGCACGGCGTCGACACCGCGGTCGCGGAGGTCGGGGACGGCGTCGTCCCCCTGTTGCGGACCAGCGCGGTGACGAAGGCGGGGATCGAGACGCTGGACCGCCTGTTCGAGCGCCTGCCGAAGCGCGCGACGCCGGACCGCGAGACGTTCCGGATGTACGTCGACCGCAGCTACAAGGTGACGGGCGTGGGCGCGGTCGCGTCCGGCACGGTGAACTCGGGGACCGTCGAGACGGGCGACGAACTCCTGCTCGGCCCCATGCCCGACGGGTCCTTCCGCGAGGTGGAGGCCCGGTCGATCGAGATGCACTACCACCGGGTGGACAGGGCGACCGCCGGGCGGATCGTCGGCATCGCGCTGAAGGGCGTCGACGAGGCGGAGATCGAGCGGGGGATGGCCTTGGTGCCCCGCGACAGCGAGCCGAATCCGGTCCGCGAGTTCGACGCCGAGGTGATGGTGCTCAACCACCCGACTCGGATCCAGGAGGGGTACGAACCGGTGGTCCACCTCGAGACCGTCTCCGAGGCGGCCGCGTTCTTCCCGGAGGACGGGCGGCTGCTCCCGGGGGACACGGGCGACGCGCGCGTCCGGTTCAAGTTCCGACCGTACCTGATCGAAGCGGGGCAGCGCTTCGTCTTCCGCGAGGGATCGAGCAAGGGGGTCGGGACCGTGACGGACGTCGGAGAGGCCGGAGGCGGAGCGTCGCCCGCCGATCGCTAGCTCCGGTCGAGTGACGCCGGGGGCGACCGCGCCGTGGCAGCTCTCGAACGGAGATGCGAGACGGTCCCCGGGAGAGACGCGAGACGGTTCCCGGAAGAGACGCGAGACGTCGCTGTTACCCTCGCGTGCGAGAATGCCGTTCCACCGTCGAGCGCCGGCGTATTCGAGTGTTTCCGCCGATTCGGCGGTAGTAGCGCGGATTCGTACTGAGAAGAGGGCACACAACGAACAGATCCGACCGTACGGACACGCCGACCCAAAAGCTTATTTAGTGAAAACAAGAGTTGCCTGTATGCGTCGACAACCCACACAACGCATTTCGCGACGAAAGGTCCTCGCCGGCGGGGCGGCCGGCACCTCCCTCCTGCTCGCCGGGTGTACCGGCGGCGGGGACGGCAACGGCTCCGGCGGCGGCAACGGTTCCAGCGGCGGCAACGGCTCCGACGGCGGCGGGGGCGACGGCGGAACCCCCTCGACGCTGTACTTCGCGCAAGCGAAGGGCCCGCTCGACATGGACCCGGTCATCATGAACGACGTGCCGTCCGCGCAGATCGCCGGGCGGATATTCGACGGCCTCTACGAGTACGGCGACGGCGTCAACCTGGAGCCGAAGATCGCCGCGGACATGCCGACGGTCGAGCGCGACGGGACGCGGTACATCGTCCCGATCCGCGAGGACGCCGAGTTCCAGAACGGCGATCCGGTCACCGCGGAAGACGTCGTCCACACGATGATGGCGCCGATCGAAGAAGAGACCGCGAACGCCTCCGAGGTGAACATGATCGACACCGCGGAGGCGATCGACGAGACCACCGCGCAGTTCGATCTCAAGTATCCGTACGGCGCGTTCACGATCGCCATGGCGCGGAACGTCGTCAACGCCTCCGTACGTCAGGAGGACGTCGACGCGTACAACCAGGACCCGGTCACCTCGGGGCCGTTCCAGCTCGTCGAGTGGGAGCCCGAGAACTTCGCGACGCTGGAGCGGTGGGACGACTACTGGGACAGCGAGAGCCTCCCGGAGCTCGGCGGGATCGAGTTCCAGCCGATTGTGGAGCAGACGACGCGGGTCACCGAACTGGAGACGGGGAACGTCGACATCATCGAGAGCATCCCCCCGCAGCTGTACGAGACGGTCCAGAGCAACCAGAGCGCCAGCATCACCGAGGAGCCCGGCGTCGGATACTTCTACCTCGCGTTCAACTGCGCCGAAGGGCCGACGTCCGACCCGCTCGTTCGGGAGGCGGTCGACTACTGCGTCTCGATGGACCAGGCGGTCGAGAGCTTCGTCACGCCGGCCGGCGTGCGGCAGTACAGCCCGTACCCCTCCTCGATCAGCGAGGAGTGGAACTTCCCCGTCGACGAGTGGTCGAGTATCCCCCACGATCAGAACCTCGAGGAGGCGCAGGCGCTGTTCGAGGAGGCCGGAGTCCCGATGGACTACGACTGGCGGATCATCGTGCCGCCGGACAACAAGCGTGAGCAGATCGGTATCTCGATCGGCGACGGGCTCCAGAACGCCGGCTTCGAAAACGTCCAGGTCCAGCGCCTCGACTGGGGGACGTTCCTCGACGCGTACCTCACCGGCAACGAGGAGGACTACAACATGTACACGCTCGGTTGGTCGGGTAGCCCGGACCCGGACACGTTCGCGTACAACCTGCTGAGCCAGGAGACGAACGGCGTCACCAACGGGACGTTCCACGAGTACGACGAGGCCTCCCAGAAGCTGACGCAGGCCCGCGAGTCCGCCGACCGCGAGGAGCGTCGGCAGCTCTACATCGACGCGACGACGACGCTGCTCGAAGGTCGCGTCCACCTCCCGGCGTACAACCTGAACAACTCCTACGGCGTCCGCAACGTCGTGGAGGGCTTCGAAGCGCACCCGATCTCGACGGAGCTCCAGATGACCGACGTCACGGTGTCCCGATAACCCGGCGACGGGATAGAACGCCGTCGGCTCGCGTTCTATCGAACGGTCGCGGCGCGAGAACGACGGAACGACGCTCGAAAACGACGGACCGCGACGCGGAGACGGCCGCGCGCGTTCCGAACGCGAGCCCGTCGGGAGCCGGTCGACGCGTTCGGCGGCCCTCCGCGGTCACCGTCTTGATGCGCCGGCGGGAACGGAACGGATAAGCGACGGCAAAAACCGAACCGAAACAACGAGGAATCCACGACAGTGAGTTTACTTCGGTACACACTCAGACGATTCGCACAGGCGATACCCGTACTGATAGGTATCGTGACGATAACGTTTTTCCTGGCGAACCAGATCCCCGGCGATCCGGTCGAAATCATGCTGGGACCGACGCCGGGACAGGAACAGGTGGAGGCGATCCGGGCCCAGTACGGCCTCGACCGGCCGCTGTACCAGCGGTACCTCTCGTACCTCACCAGCGTCGCGACGGGCGATCTCGGGCTCAGCATCTACTACGACCGCCCCGTCCTCGAGATGATCATGCTCCGGCTGCCGGTGACGCTGCTGCTCATGCTGTCCGCGTTCGCGTTCGCGATCGTCACCGCGATTCCGCTCGGCGTCATCTCGGCCAAGCGGCGGAACGAGCCGGCGGACCACATCTCCCGGATCATCTCGCTGATCGGCGTCTCCACCCCGTCGTTCTGGATCGGGTTGGTGTTGATCATCGTCTTCGCGTTCTACCTCGGGTGGTTCCCCGCACGCGGACTCGTCCTGCCGTGGGCGGATCCGACGGACGTTCGCGGGGCGGCGACGCAGATCGAGGTGATCCGCCAGTCGGCACACCACCTCTTCTTGCCGATGATCGGGCTCGGGACGCTCCAGATGGCACAGATCACGCGGATCGAGCGCTCGTCGATGGTCGACTCGCTCCAGGGCGAGTACGTGAAGCTCGCCCGGGCGTACGGCGTGCCCGAGTCGACGATCGTCCGCAAGCACGCGTTCCAGGTCGCGCAGCTCCCGGTGATCACCATCATCGGCCTCGGGCTGTCGACCGCGCTCGGCGGCGCCGTCCTCACGGAGACCGTCTTCGGAATCCAGGGGATGGGGAGACTGATCATCACGGCGATTCAAAACCAGGACTACCAGCTGATCATGGGGACGACGCTCGTGTTCGGGTTCGTCTACGTGATCGGCGTGATCATCACGGACATCATGTACGGCTACCTCGATCCGCGAGTTACCTACGGTGACGAGTAATGTCGACCAACAGCGCAACTTCGGACGACGACACCCCGAACGGCGGCGACGAGAGCGGCGGCGGGCCCGACGAGGTCGAGGCCCGCGTCGGGCTTCGATACACGCTGAAACAGGTTCGACAGGACACGACGGCGCGGGTCGGGTCATATATCGTCGGGTTCATGACCCTGGTCGCGATCTTCGCGGCGTTCGACTACTACGTCCTCAATTACGCGATCGCGGAAGCGGTACTGTACAACCCCGAGGCCGACCCGGAGCAGGTCCGGCGGCTGCTCCCCCCTGTCGGCATGGAGAACCAGTTCGGTGAGGGCGTGATCGAACACCCGCTGGGCACCGACCACCGGGGTCGAGACCTGCTCTCCCGGACCATCTACGGGACGCGGATCGCGATGACGGTCGGGTTCCTCGCAACCGCGATCGGCCTCGGCGGCGGCACCGTCATCGGCGCGGTCTCCGGCTACTACGGCGGCTGGATCGACGACGTGCTCCAGCGGGTGACGGAGACGATCTACGCGATTCCGTTCCTCGTCTTGGTCATCGCGTTCATGACCGCGTTCGGGCGGAACCTCACGTTCGCGATGATCGGCGTCGGGATCACGGCCGTCCCCGTGTTCAACCGACTCATCCGGTCTCGCGTCGTCTCCATCCGCGAGGAGGACTACATCGAGGCCGCGCGGGCCGCCGGGGTGAAAGACAGAAACATCATCTTCCAGCATATCATCCCGAACAGCTTCGCGCCGGTGCTGGTCCAGGCGACGCTTCAGGTCGGGGTGAGCATCCTCATCGTGGCCGGCCTCTCGTTCCTCGGGTTCGGCGCACAGCCGCCGACGCCGTCGTGGGGACAGATGCTGTCGGCCTCGCGGGCGTACATGCTTCCCGCGCCGACGTTCAGTATCTTCCCCGGAATCGCTATTCTGATCACCGTCATCGGCTTCAACATTCTCGGCGACGGTCTACAGGACGCGCTCGACCCGCGGATAAACAACTGATATGACTGAACCACTACTCAGCGTACGCGATCTCAAGACACAGTTCTTCACCGAAGACGGGACGGTCCGCGCGGTCGACGGGATTTCCTTCGACGTGTACGAGGGAGAGATCGTCGGGCTCGTCGGAGAGTCGGGCGCCGGAAAGTCCGTCGCGACCTCCAGTATCCTCCGGCTCGTCGACAGCCCTGGCGAGATTGTCGGCGGCGAAATCGAGTTCAAAGGAGAGACGATCTTCGGGCTCGAGGAGGACGACGCCGGCGAGTTGCGCCCCCGCGACGAGATGCTCTCCGAGTCGGAGATGCGCGAGCGGATCCGCGGCCGGGAGATCGCGATCATCTTCCAGGACCCGATGGAGTCGTTGAACCCCGTGTTCACCGTCGGGGGGCAGCTCCGGGAGTTCATCGAGATCAACCGCGACCTCGGCGCGGACGAGGCGAAGGAGGAGGCGATCGACATGCTCAGAGAGGTCGGGATCCCGGCGCCCGAGTCGCGGTACGACGAGTACCCGCACCAGTTCTCCGGCGGGATGAGACAGCGCGTGCTGATCGCGATGGCGCTCGCCTGCGAGCCGGACCTGATCATCGCCGACGAGCCGACGACCGCGCTCGACGTCACCGTCGAAGGCGAGATCCTCGAGATGGTGACTGAGCTCCAGGAGAAGTACGACACGTCGTTCATCTGGGTCACCCACGACATGAGCGTCGTCGCGGAGATCTGCGACCGGGTCAACGTGATGTACCTCGGCGAGATCATCGAGCAGGCCGAGGTGGACGACCTGTTCTACGACACGAAACACCCGTACACGTCGGCGCTGCTCGACTCGATGCCCCGGCCCGACAGGACGGTCGACGAGCTCAGGCCGATCCAGGGGGTGATGCCGGAGGCGATCAATCCGCCCGCCGGCTGTCGGTTCCACTCGCGCTGTCCCGAGGCGCGGGAGGTGTGCCGCGAAGTCCACCCGGAGCTACGGGACCTGAGCGAGGAGGGCGAGCCCGTACACACGGCGGCGTGCGTGAAACACGACGCGTTCGACGTGGGGTACGACGAGAGCCGGTCGATCGAGACGCAGGCCACCGGCGGGTTCTCCGCCGGCCTCACCGAGACCGGAGGTGAGGCGGAATGAGCGAGGTCGGCCCGCCGGAGTCGGACTCCGAGGCGCTGTTACAGGTCCGCGACCTCTGCAAGTACTTCGACAACGAGAGCGGGCTGCTCGCCGGCGTCCAGCTCGACGACGAGTTCCCGTACGTCTCGCGGTCGGCCTCCGACGTCCGCGCCGTCGACGGCGTGAGCTTCGACATCAAGGAGGGCGAGACCCTCGGGCTCGTGGGCGAGTCCGGCTGCGGGAAGTCGACGCTCGCGCGAACCGTCCTCCGGCTGCTCGAACCGACGAGCGGGAGCGTCTACTTCCAGGGCGAGGACCTCGCGGCGCTCTCCGGCGAGCCGCTGCGGCGGAAGCGGAAGGACATGCAGATGATCTTCCAGGACCCGCAGTCGTCGCTCGACCCGCGGATGAAGGTCGGGCCGATAGTCGAAGAGCCGATGAAGGCTCACGGGATGCTCGACGAGGAGGGACGGGAAGCGCGCGCGAAGGAGCTGTTAGAGAAGGTCGGACTCGACCCGCAACACTACAACCGATACCCGCACGCGTTTTCCGGCGGGCAGCGCCAGCGGGTGAACCTCGCGCGGGCGCTGTCGGTGAACCCCGACTTCATCGTCTGCGACGAGCCGGTGAGCGCCCTCGACGTGTCCATCCAGGCGCAGGTGCTCAACACGATGGAGGAGCTCCAGGAGGAGTTCGACCTGACGTACCTGTTCATCGCGCACGACCTGAGCGTCATCCGCCACATCTCCGACCGGGTGGCGGTGATGTACCTCGGGAACCTCGTCGAACTGGCCGACAAAGAGGAGCTGTTCGAGAACCCGAAACACCCGTACACGGAGGCGCTGCTCGACGCCATTCCGGTTCCGGACCCGAGAAGCGGCGGACGGAAGGAGCTGCTGTCCGGCGACGTCCCCTCCCCGATCGATCCGCCCTCCGGCTGTCGGTTCCGGACGCGGTGCCCGAGGCTGATCCAGCCGGAGTCGTACGACATGCCCGAGGACACTTGGCGGAACGTCGTGAAGTTCCAGCGCGCGGTCAAGCGCCGGGCGTTCGAGGAGACCGATCCGGACGCCCTTCGGAACCGGTACTTCGACGGCGCGGTACCGGGCGGCGACGCGGGCACCCTGCTCGACGAGGCGCTCGGTCACATCGAGCGCGACGAGTGGGACGACGCGGAGGGGATCCTCACCGAGCGGTTCGCGGACGAGAGCGTCTGCGCGACCACGGACCCCGCGTACGAGGTGGAGTCCGATCGGAGCGACGGCCGCCACTACGCGGCGTGCCACCTGCGTCGCGACGAGGCGATCGCGGCAGCCGTCGACGAGGCCGCGTTGGACGGCGCGGCGCGTCCCGGTCGACCCGAAGCGGACGACTGACCGCGCTACCGCGTTCGAAGTTCGACGGAGCCGGGCCGCCGACCGCGACGGGTCGGGCTCCGGCGACTACCGGATCCGTATCTGCGTGGCGGCCTCGTAGCGTTCGTCGCCGTCGGGAACCGGCACGAACGCCGAGATCGTGTGTTCCCCGGGATCGGCCCGGACCGACCGGTCGAGTCCGTCGCCGTCGGTGCGGCGGAACCGACCGTTCCACGTGGCGGTCGCCCGCTTCGTCTCGCCGGCTCGGAGCGACAGCGCCGACTCCTCGGGGCGCACGTAGAGCCGCTCGTCGGTGGCCTCCAAGACGCCGTCGACCGCCCATCCCCACGAGCGGCGCGTCGACGTGGGGACCTCGATGGGAACCGGGAGGCGGTTGCGGATCGTGACGGTGATCTCGACCGGCTCGTCGGGGGCGTACTCGGCGGCGTCCGTGCTGACGGCCACCGCTATCGCTCGCCGCGCAACCGATCGCGGCACCACGCGACCGAGGGCGTTCGAGAGGTAGTTCTTCGTCTCGTCGAAGCCGGTGCGGTCCGTCTGACTGTCGTGGCGTCTGTCGACCATGTGCGTCTCTGAACGCGGGAAATCGGTGGTGTCGACCGCCGTTCGGCTCGGAGTACGGGTGTCGCGGTACTAAGCGTTCGGGTCGCCGTCGGGCGACGGGTCGGCGCCGCCGGAACGCGACGGCTCCCCGTCGTCGACCACTTCGACCAGTTCCATCAGGGGATATCCCTCAGTCATCGCCATCCGCGTGCGCACCGTGACGCCCTCGTACTCGATCCGCATCCGAACGTCCATCAGCGAGCCGGTGAGCTCGGTGTAGCCGTTCTCGTGGTCGACCGCGTCGGCCACGCGGTCGTCGTGGACCGTCACGTCGACCGCCTCGCAGTACGGTTGGTTCTCGATCGCCGCCGCCATCGCGGCCTCTATGCTCCGCGCACTCTCCGGGCTGACGGGCGTGCCGGCGAACTGGTGGTACAGCGAGCCGAACTTGATCCCCGCCTCGAAACACGCCTGCTGGGCGTCGGTTGCCATGGCGGAACGCGGCCGCGGGCGGGCAAGAAGGTTCGGACGGCGGACGGGGCGAGAGGAGCAACGGCGAACCGAAGGCGTTTGGTGCGGCGGGAGACACGGTGAACTATGACTCACCTCCGCGTCACCGGCGGTCGAGTGCTCCGACCCGGCGGTCGCGTCGAGCGGGCGGACGTCGCGGTCGACCGGCACGAGGGAACGATCCGGGCCGTGGGGTCGCCGGACGAGGTCGACGAGGCGGTCGGCGGGGACGTCGACGAGTCGGTCGGCGGAGCGGCCGCCGAGACGCTCGACGCCGCCGGCGGGATCGTGATCCCGGGCCTCGTCAACGCGCACACGCACGTCGCGATGACGCTGCTCCGCGGGTACGCCGACGACAAGCCGCTCGACCCGTGGCTCCGGGAGGACATCTGGCCGGCGGAGGCCGAACTGACGCCCGCCGACGTCGAGGCGGGCGCCGAACTCGGCGCGCTGGAGATGATCCGATCGGGGACGACCGCCTTCGCGGACATGTACTTCGCGATGGACCGCGTCGCCGACGTCGTCGACCGCGCGGGGCTGCGCGCGCGGCTCGGGCACGGCGTCGTCACGGTCGGGAAGGACGAGGCCGACGCTCGGGCGGACGTCGAGGAGAGCCTCGCGGTCGCCCGCGAGCTCGACGGCGCCGCGGACGGCCGGATCCGTACCGCGTTCATGCCGCACTCGCTGACGACGGTCGAGGAGGAGTACCTGCGCGAGGGCGTCGCGGAGGCGCGCGAGGCGGGCGTCCCGATCCACCTCCACGCGAACGAGACGACGGACGAGGTCGACCCGATCGTCGACGAGCGCGGGGAGCGACCGATCGCGTACGCCGCCGAGGTCGACGCGCTCGGCCCGGACGATTTCTTCGCGCACGGCGTTCACGTCGACGACTCCGAGATCGACCGGCTCGGGGACGCCGGGACCGCGGTCGTCCACTGCCCGGCCTCGAACATGAAGCTCGCCAGCGGGATGGCGCCGGTCCGGCGCCTGCGCGAGGCGGGCGTGACGGTCGCGCTCGGCACCGACGGGGCGGCCTCGAACAACGACCTCGACGTGTTCGACGAGATGCGCGACGCCGCGATGCTCGGGAAACTGGCCGCGGACGACGCGAGCGCGGTCCCCGCGGCGGCCGCCGTGGAGATGGCGACGAGAGCCGGCGCCGACGCCCTCGGGCTCCCCGGCGGCCGGATCGAGGCTGGCGCGGCGGCCGACCTCGCCGTCGTCGACCTCGACGCGCCGCATCTGACGCCCGTCCACGACCCGGTCTCGCACCTCGCGTACGCGGCCCGCGGGAGCGACGTGCGCCACACGGTCTGCGACGGCGAGGTCCTGATGCGCGACCGCGAGGTGCTGACGCTCGACGCCGAGTCGGTCCAGGAGCGCGCCGCGGCCGCCGCGAGCGACCTCGTCGACCGCGTCGGATCGGCGTAGCGCGCAGCGCGAGCGCGAGCGCGATCGAACGCGACGCGCAAAGCCGACCCACGTAGGCAGTATTTAAATAGAGAAGCTGAGTCTGACGTACTTCTTATAAATGAACCGCGGTGGCGCGTGCCTGCGAGGCCGCCTCGCGGCCGAGCCGCGAGGGACCGGAGGTCCCTCTGGAAGCCGGCGCGAAGCGCCGGCGACAGCACCGCGCGAGGGACGCCGTGAGCGACGGGCGACCGAAGAGAGCCCGGAGCGAACGGCGAGGCTGGGGAGGTGTGAGGCGCTGTGCTGTGCGGGGCGGGACTCAAAGGGGCAGTCGCGAGGACGAAGCTCGGCGACGCAAGCACCGCAGGGAGCGAGTGAAACGAGCGACTGAGGAGCGCAGCGAGCCGCGCGAGTCCTCGCGGCTGGGGCTTTGGAGGTGTTCGCTGTCGATCCGCTATCAACCGTTTATAAGCGAACGGCTGGGGCTTTGGAGGTGTTCGCCGCGAAACGGTCGCCTGCGTATAAACGAGAGAACACAACTCGGTCGAGCGCGACACTCCCAGAGACGTATCGCGCGCGAGCGATGACCGACCCGCGTCCGGGGTCGAAACCGGGTTCGATCGAGGGCGAAACCGCCGCCAGACCCCGATCAACCAAAACAAACGTCTCAGCGCCGTTAACCCGGATACAAACCGGGTTAAACCGCGTTAAGCGAGTCCGCTTTTTATACGGTAACAGGGAGTGGACCCGAGTGGACATGAGCGAACGCACGACAGCCATCCTACTGATCGCGGTCGTCGCGCTGGGCGCGATGACCGGCGTCGCGGCCGCCGACGGCCACCTCGGAGTGGGCGTCGAGCAGGACGCGGACGGGACAGCGACGGTCACGGTGACCGAGAACGACACCGCGGTCGAGAACGCCACGGTCGTCGTGAGCGTCGTCGACGAAGACGGCGATGAGAACGCGTCGTACGCGGGAGCGGGCGAGTACCAGACGGACGCCAACGGCACCGTCGACCTGCCCGCGCCCGAGGGGGACGTGACGGTCGCAGTCACGGCCGCCGACGGTGACGACACCGCCTCGACGACGGTCGAACTCGAGGCGCCCGACGGCCTCGAACTGGAGGTCGACGACACCGACGGCGAACCGGTCGTCACGGTGACGGACAACGACACCGCAGTCGAGAACGCGACGGTGAACGTCACCGTCGCCGACCCCGCGAACGCGTCGTACGCGGGCGCCGGCGAGTACGAGACCGACGCGAACGGGACGGTGACGCTGCCCGCCGCCGAGGAGGACGTGACGGTGAACGTCACCGCCGAGCACGAGAACGAGCGCGTCTCCGAGACGGTCGAACTCGAGGCGCCCGACGGCCTCGAACTGGAGGTCGACGACACCGACGAGGAACCGGTCGTCACGGTGACGGACGACGACGAGCCGGTCGAGAACGCCTCGGTCGTCGTCGCGCTCGCCGGCGACGCGGACGAGAACGCGTCGTACGTGGGCACGGGCGAGTACGAGACGGACGCCAACGGCACGGTGACGCTGCCCGCCGCCGAGGAGGACGTGACGGTCGAGATCACCGCCGCGTCCGAGAACGAGAGCGTCTCCGAGACGGTCGAGCTGACCGTCGAAGAGGAGGACGACGAGTCCGAAGCGGGAACGCCGTTCGGCCAGCTCGTCCGGGAGTTCATCGAGGGCCTCGAGGACCGCGAGGGCGGCATCGGCAGCGCGGTCTCCGACTTCGTGACGGAGAACAACCCCGGTAACGCCCCGGACCACGCGGGCGGCCCCGGCGGCCCCGACGAGGCCGACGATGACGACGACGCCGAAAACGAGACCGACGCGCCCGGCAACGCGCCCGACCACGCCGGTCCCGACGGCGAGGAGGACGGCGAGCGCGGCCCGCCGGCCCACGCCGGCCCGGGCGGTGACGACGCGGAAGACGACGACGCGGAAGACGACGACGCGGACGACGCGGACGTGGACGACGACGCGGAGGAGAACGAAACCGAGGCAGACGACGCGGAAGCGGACGAAGCTGAAGCGGACGACGCGGAAGACGACGATGACGATGAGGACGACGACGAAGACGACGACGGCGGCCCGCCGGACCACGCCGGCGGCCCCGGCGGTAACTGACGACTCGAATCGGTCGGGGAACTGACGACTCGAACCGAGCTCCGAACTGACGGCCCGAACCGGCCGTCCCTCGAACGACGCGGATTTTTTTTCGCGGCCCGGTGTCGGCAGGGTTTAGTGCGCCGTGAGCGAACCGAGTAGTATGAGCGAAACCGCGTATCCGCCGGTGTCACAGCACCTCTCGGACGTCGAGGCGGCCCGAGAGGAGGGGCGCCGGAAGATGGACTGGGCGCTCCAGCACATGCCGATCTTGAACGCGCTCCGCGAGGAGTTCGTCGACGAGCAGCCGCTCGCCGGCGAGACGATCGCGATGGCGATGCACGTCGAGGCGAAGACGGCGAACCTCGTCGAGCTGTTGGCCGAGGGCGGCGCCGAGGTCGCGATCACCGGCTGTAACCCGCTCTCGACGCACGACGACGTGTCGGCCGCGCTCGACGCCCACGAGTCGATCGCCTCCTACGCCGTGCGGGGCGTCGACGACGAGGAGTACTACGACGCGATGCACGCCTGCATCGCCCACGGGCCCACCATCACCGTCGACGACGGGATGGACATGGTGAAGCTCGTCCACGAGGAGTATCCCGACCTCGTCGACTCCATCGTCGGCGGCGCCGAGGAGACGACGACCGGCGTCGACCGCCTGCGCGCGATGGACGCCGACGGCGAGCTCGGCTACCCCGTCTTCGCCGTCAACGACACGCCGATGAAGCAGCTGTTCGACAACGTCCACGGCACGGGCGAGTCGTCGCTCGCGACCATCGCGATGACGACGAACCTCTCGTGGGCCGGGAAGAACGTCGTCGTCGGCGGCTACGGCCAGTGCGGCAAGGGCGTCGCGAAGAAGGCCTCCGGCCAGAACGCGAACGTCATCGTCTGCGAGGTCGACCCCCGCAAGGCGCTCGAGGCGCACATGGAGGGGTACGAGGTCCTCCCCATGACGGAGGCCGCGAAGAAGGGCGACGTGTTCATCACGACGACGGGCAACCGCGACGTGATCACCCGCGAGCACTTCGAGGAGATGGACGACGGCGTCCTCCTGGCGAACGCCGGCCACTTCGACGTGGAGGTGAACCTCGACCACCTCGACGACCTCGCCGTCGACCGCTACGAGGTCCGCGACGGCGTCGAGGGGTTCGAGATGCCCGACGGCCGCGTGCTGAACGTCATCGCGGAGGGCCGGCTCGTCAACCTCGCGGCGCCCATCTCCCTCGGCCACCCGGTCGAGGTGATGGACCAGAGCTTCGGCGTCCAGGCGGTCGTCGTGCGCGAGCTCGCGGCGAACGGCGAGAGCTACGAGCCCGGCGTCCACGACGTGCCCGACGAGCTCGACCGCGAGGTCGCGGACATCAAGCTCGCCGCCGAGGGCGTCGAGTACGACGAGCTCACCGACGAGCAGCGCGAGTACATGGGGAGCTGGGAGCACGGGACGTAGGCGGGCAGCGGCGATCCCTGAGAAAAGCCTTTGTGAGTCTGCATACAACCGTATGTATACGTCGAAAAGCATCCGCCTCTCCGAGGAGGCATACGATCGGCTCGCCGCCCACAAGCGGGAGGACGAGACGTTCTCCGACATCGTTCTCCGGCTCGCCGGCGAGCGATCGCTGCTGGAGCTCGCGGGCGTTCTGAGCGACGACGAAGCCGACGCGCTCCATGAAGCTGTCGAGGAGCGACGCGATCGACGCGCCGCCGAGCTAGAGGACACCGCCGACCGGCTTCGAGAGGCGTAGCGTGCTGCTGGACACGTCGTTCCTCATCGACTTGATGAACGGAGACGAGGACGCCGTGGAAAAGGCTCGGGAACTGGAGACGGAACTGATCCAGCAGCGCATCTCCTCGATGACGCTGTTCGAACTGTACTACGGTATCGCCCGAGCGACCGAGTCAGAGGACGAACGTAAAAAGGTCGAGAATATTCTCGCCTCGAAGCCGGTCCATCCGGCCGACACCGCCGTCATGCGGAAGGCCGGCCGACTCGCAGATGAGCTACAGAACGAAGGGACCCCTGTGGGCGACGGCGACGTGATCATCGCCGCCACCGCCGAGGTCGTCGACGAACCGGTCCTGACCCGAAACGTCGACGACTTCGAGCGACTAGACGTCGAGATCGAACGCTACTGAACACGAGTTCGCCGGCGATTACGTTTCGATTTCGACGGCTGCCAGAGCGAAAGAGTACCGCGGCGACCTTTCACGACAAGAGTGAACCGACCGCGCCGCCGCCTTCGACCCGCTTTTGTGCCGCGCGGCCGTAGCGGTCTCATGAACCTCACCGCGGTGTTACACGCCGGATTCGCCGTCTCGGTCCTGGCCGGAATCCTCGTCTCGGACACGACGCTCCGCGTCGCCGCCTTCGCGCTCGGGGCGGTCCTCTTCGTCGCCGGTATCGTCGTCTCGCGGCGCGGCGACTGAGCCGAGCGGACGCGCCGCCGGTCCGGACCGAGCGGCTGCGGCCGCCGGCGCACACCCTTTTTCAGCCGCGACCGCCTACGAACCGCAGTGACAGTCACGAGCGTCCACGACCCGAGTCACCGCGAGGCCCTCTGGGAGCTCGAGGACGCCTTCGAGCGCGGCGACCTCGTCAGCGTCTTCGGCACCTGTACGGTCTCCTACGAGGGCCGCGCCGCCTCGGACCTCGGCGCCGGCGACCGGCTGCTCGTGTTGAAACCCGACGGCGCCGCCTTGGTCCACACCGACGAGGGGCGCCAGCCGGTCAACTGGCAGCCGCCGGGGTCCCAGCACCGCGCCGCGGTACGCGACGGGCGGCTCCGCGTTGTCTCGACCAGAAGCAACCCCGACGAGACACTGACGGTCCGCTTTTCGGACGTTCACCAGCTCTCCGCGATGGCCGTGACGGGGGGGCGCGACCTCACCCTTCACGGCAGCGAGGAGGACCTCCGGACCCGGATTCTGGAACGACCCGGCCTCGTCGAGCCGGGGTTCGAACCCCGCGAGACGGAACGCCCCTCCAACGCCGGGCCGATGGACGTCTTCGGCGTCGACGCCGACGGGACGCCGGTCGTCGTCGAACTGAAGCGGCGCCGAGTCGGACCGGACGCGGTCGGACAGCTGGCTCGGTACGTGCGAGCGCTCGAGGAGGAGCTGGGGATCGAGGAGGCCGCCGACGATAACGGCGGCACGGGCGACGGGGACCGCGACCCCGACGACGCGCCGGGCGTCCGGGGGATTCTCGTCGCGCCGTCGGTCACCGACCGGGCCGCGGAACGGCTCGCGGACCGCGGGTTCGACCACGTCGCGCTCGACCCGACGCCGGCGGAGTGAACCGAGCGTCGTGTCAACGCGCGCCGGGGTCGGAACGGTGTGTCAACGCACGCCGCGATCCGACCGGACGTCGACGCTGACGGCCGCGGAGCCGATGAAAGCGCCTCGCTATCGAAGGCTTTATCGCCGCAGCACCGGCTACATCGGACAAGTAGCCATGTCTGACAAACCCGCCTCTATGTATCGGACGATCGACAAGCCGTCGTACACCCGCCGCGAGTACATCACGGGCATTCCCGGCTCGAAGATCGCCCAGCACAACATGGGCGACCTCTCCGCGGAGCCGGACGACTACCCCGTCAAGATCAGCCTCCGCGTCGAGGAGGAGCTCCAGGTCCGACACGGCTCGCTGGAGAGCGCGCGCCTCTCGGCGAACCGCCACCTGATCAAGGAGCTCGGCGAGGGCAACTACAAGATGACCCTCCGCAAGTTCCCCCACCAGGTCATCCGAGAGAACAAGCAGGCGACCGGGGCCGGCGCGGACCGCGTCTCCGACGGGATGCGTCAGGCGTTCGGCAAGCCGGTCGGCACCGCCGCGCGGCTCAACAAGGACGACGTCGTCTTCACGGCGTACTGCGACGTCGAGCAGGCGTCCGTCGTGAAGGAGGCGTTCCGCCGCGCGTACAACAAGCTCTCCCCGCCGTGCCGGATCACGGTCGACCGCGGCGAGAAGCTGCTCGTCTCGTAGCGACCGACTTCCCCGTCCGTAAGGCGGTTCTTCTTCGTGCGGTCGCGTCGGGTAGCCGCCGGAGCGCACGAGGGACACGCTCTCGGCCCCCGAGCCGAACACCTGAAATACCTCGCTCGCGTACCGAACGGCAGTGTCACAGCAGTTGGCCGAGGTCGAGACGCTGTTCCTCCACGAGTCGCGGAGCGACTACACCGTCGTCGCGAACCGCGACGGCAAGCGCGTGCTCCGCGGGCGGCTCGAACTCAAGGACACCTCCGCGGGTCCGCGGCCGGGGAAGTTCCGGGTGATCCGCGACGGCGAGGACCACCCCCGCCAGCCGGACGAGTTCGTCGACCTCGCCCGTGCGGCCGGCCGGATCCGCATCTCCGAGCAGACCGCTCCCGAGAACCGGGCGCGGCTGAAGGAGATGCTCGACGGCTATCAGCTGGAGGCGACGGCGGTCCGGACCTGCCGGCGCTGCGCGAGCGACGGGCGGTACGGCCCCATCACGAGCGAGGACGCGATCGAACACAACGGCGAGCTGATCTGCCGGGACTGCGCCCGCCGGGAACTGGAGCGAGAACTGTCGTACAAGGGCGATTTCACCGGCGCGGCCGAGGAGCGCTTAGAGGAGCTGCTGTACGAGTCGGGCGACTTGGACCGGATCGTGAGCCTCCTCCAGGGTGGGCTCGACCCGGACCTCACGAAGTACGACGAGGTGTCCGCGAACGTCGACGACGTGAGCCCCGTCCGCACCGAGGACTTGGACCTCCACCCGGACCTCTCCGCGCACCTCCAGGGCCGGTTCGAGGAGCTGCTCCCGGTCCAGAGCCTCTCCGTGCGGAACGGCCTCCTCGACGGCGACGACCAGCTGGTCGTGAGCGCGACCGCGACGGGGAAGACGCTCGTCGGCGAGCTGACCGGGATCGACCGCGCGCTGAAGGGGGACGGGAAGCTCCTGTTTCTGGTCCCGCTCGTCGCGCTCGCCAACCAGAAGCACGAGGACTTCGAGGACCGCTACGGCGACCTGCTCGACGTCTCCATCCGCGTCGGCTCCTCGCGGGTGAACGACGACGGCAACCGGTTCGACCCGGGCGCGGACGTGATCGTCGGCACCTACGAGGGGATCGACCACGCGCTCCGGACCGGGAAGGACCTCGGCGACGTGGGGACGGTCGTCATCGACGAGGTCCACACCCTGAAGGAGGGCGAGCGCGGCCACCGGCTCGACGGGCTCATCTCCCGGCTGAAGTACTACAGCGAGAACCGGATGGAGACCCACGAGGGGTACGACGGCACGCAGTTCGTCTACCTCTCGGCGACCGTCGGCAACCCCGAGTGGCTCGCGGAGAAGCTGCGGGCGACGCTCATCGAGTACGAGGAGCGCCCCGTCCCGATCGAGCGCCACGTCACCTTCGCGGACGGCCGCGAGAAGGCGCAGATCGCCGACAAGCTCGTCAAGCGGGAGTTCGACACGAAGTCCTCGAAGGGGTACCGCGGGCAGACGATCATCTTCACCAACTCCCGGCGGCGCTGCCACGAGATCAGCCGCAAGCTCCGGTACGACTCCGCGCCGTACCACGCCGGACTCGACTACGGGCGCCGGAAGAAGGTCGAGCGCATGTTCGGGAACCAGGATCTCTCGGCGGTCGTCACCACCGCGGCGCTGGCCGCCGGGGTCGATTTCCCCGCCTCACAGGTGATCTTCGACTCGCTGGCGATGGGGATCGAGTGGCTCTCGGTCCAGGAGTTCTCGCAGATGCTCGGCCGCGCCGGGCGGCCGGACTACCACGACCGCGGCCGCGTCTACCTCCTCGTCGAGCCCGACGGCGTCTACCACGGCTCGATGGACCGCACGGAGGACGAGGTGGCGTTCACCCTCCTGAAAGGCGAGATGGAGGACGTGGCGACCCACTACGACGAGACCGCGGCCGCCGAGGAGACGCTCGCGAACGTCGTCGTGGCCGGCAAGAAGGCGAAGCGCCTCAACGACCGCATGATCGGCGAGGTCCCCACGAAGCACGCGCTCGGGAAGCTGTTGGAGTGGAACTTCATCGACGGCTTCGAGCCGACGCCGCTCGGCCGCGGGGTCACCAGACACTTCCTCGCGCCCGACGAGGCGTTCTTCATCCTCGATTCGGTCCGGAATGGGACCGACCCGTACGACATCGTCGCCGACCTCGAACGGCGCGACGACGAGGAGTGACGGCGCGCAACGAAACCCTTTAGCGGCTCTTCGGGGTAGGTACGGGTGCGGGGCCGTGGGGTAGTGGTATCCTCGCTGCCTTGGGTGCAGTGGACCTGAGTTCGACTCTCAGCGGCCCCATTCTGCTGTTGCGAACAGTCCGTGAGCAGCGGCGACTATTTATAAATAAAGAAGCGGTGGCGCGTGCCGATGAGCGCCCGGAGGGCGCGAATCGCACGCGCGAGGGAGTCAGTCGCCGGAGCGAAGCGGAGGTGACTGACAGGGCGAGAGCGAAGCTCTCGCTTGCAGCCGGAGGTAGTCCGGCGACGAGGCTGGGGAGGTGTGAGGTGCGGTGCGGTTGCTGTAGGGGTGGAACTCAAAAGGGCAGCCGGGAGGGCGGCGCAGGTGACGTAAGCACCGCAACGAGGGAGCGAACGGAGTGAGCGACCGAGTGAGGAGCGCAGCGAGCGTGCGCCGCCCTCCCGGCTGGGGCTTTGGTGGTAATCGTCGTGGTGTTGGCGGCTATTTATAAACGAGCGGCTGGGGCTTTGGCGGTGTTCGCCACCGATCTACCAGCGGCTATTTATAAGCAAGTTGCTGGAACAGCAGAATCCTTCGCCGCATCGCCAATCACTATTTAAAAAGGATCTCAGGCCAAGTCAGTAAGCGACTGCTGCTCGTACACGTCGGGGTCGGCGGGCGGCGCGTCACGGATCTCGGGGAAATACTCCAGCAACTGATTCGCCAACTCCTCCCCGAGCCGGACCGGGACGGCGTTGCCGATCTGTTTCATGACGTCGGTCTTCGTCCCCTCGAACGCGAATTCGTCGGGGAACGTCTGGAGCCGCGCCATCTCGCGGGGCGTGAGGTAGCGGTCCTCGGTCGGGTGGATGAAGACGTTCGTGCTCACCGTCAACGAGGGCTCGCCGGGGTCGAGCCGGCGGAGGTACGTCCCGTAGCGCTTGACGATCTCCGGCTCGTGGGGGCAGGTGTCGGTGTCCTCGCAGTCGCACTGGTACTTCTTCGTCTTCAGGCGGTCGGGGAGGTCGCGGTAGTAGCCGCCCGGCGGGACGTGGCGGATGCGTTCGAGCGTCTTCTCGCCGGTGTCCGCGTACGTCATGTTCGGGAGGTCGTCGGTCGCGTCCGCGAGCGCCGCGCCGGCGGTGCGCCACTGTCCCTCGGGCGTCGTCGGCTCGGGGAAGCGGATCGGCACGTCGCGGTCGGTGCCCATGAAGAAGATCCGGCGGCGCTTCTGGGGGACACCGTACTGTTCGGCCTCCAGCACGCGGTACTCGCACTTGTAGCCGTGGGCCGCGAACTCCTCGACGATGAGGTCCTTCACGTACCGGTCGTCGCTGGTCTGGCGGTTGATCAGGTCGCGGACGTTCTCCATCAACACCAGCTGCGGTTCGAGGACGGAGACGACCCGGAGAAACTCCTCGAAGAGCGTGTTCCGGCGGTCCTTCTCCATCTCGTCGAGCTCGATCTGCTCGTTGTTGAGCCGGCTGAACCCCTGACAGGGGGGCCCGCCGATCACCACGTCGATCCCCTCGTGGTCGTAGCCGGCCCGTTCGACCGCGGCGCGGACCGCCGGGGCGTCGAGCTCGCGGACGTCCTCCTCGACGAACTCGGTGTCGGGGAAGTTGCGGCGGTACGTCTGCGCGGCCGGCTCCCACTGGTCGCTCCCGAGCGCGACGTCGAAGCCGGCCCGTTCGAAGCCTAAATCGAGGCCGCCGCAGCCGGAGAAGAAGCCGGCGACGACCGGGGCGTCGTCGCCGGACGCGGTCGCGCCGTCCGCGTCGCTCGCGGCGTCCGACTCGGAGACGGCGTCGCCGTCAGCGTCCATCGGCACCACCTCGTCCGAAGAGGGGCGCGCGTGCTCGATCCATTTGCCACTCGGTTCGCCGCGGGCGCATAAAAACGTCTCACCTCGGGCGGCGCGTCGCCCGCGCGCCGTCAGCCGGCGGCGGTCAGGCCCGCCGCTCGCTGATCGCTTCGGCGATACGCTCGTCGGGGCGGCGGAGCTCGCCGGACTCGACCTCGTAGACGTAGCCGGAGACGGTCGTGTCGTCGGGGATGAACGCGGACTCGCGGAGGTACTCGACCTGCGCGGCGCAGGCCGCGTCGATGTCGTCGGTCATCTTCACCCAATCGAGGAGGTCGGCGTCGCCGATGGTCAGCTCCGGGAGGGACGGGTCGAGGTCGGCGGCGTCGAGGTCGCCGGCCTGCGCCGCGAGGCCGTCGCGGATCGCCTCGTCGGGGGCGCTCATCATGCCGCAGTCGGTGTGGTTGATCACGACGATCTCGTCGGTGTCGAAGAAGTTCGTCGTGAGCGCGGCCGACCGGATCACGTCGTCGGTCACCTTGCCGCCCGCGTTGCGGAACACCTGCGCGTCGCCGAGGTCGATGCCGAGCGCCTCCTCTACGGGGATGCGCTCGTCCATACAGGCGACGACGAGGAGGTTCTCGTCGGTCGGGATCCCCTTGCGGCGGCGGCGCGCCCAGTCGTCGCGGGCGTCGACCGCGGCGTCGAGCGTCTCGTGGTGGTCGGCGTGGTCGTGGTCGTCGTGAGATGCCATCACGATATCGGAGGGACGCGAGAAAGGGGGCGGTTGCGGAAGCCACGATCCGCGCCGTCGCCGCGGATCGGCGGCGATATCGTCCGATACCGCGACGATGGTCGGCGTCCCGATTCGAGCGACGCGAGTGGGTTGCGCGCGATCGGCGCGCGGCCTTTCGAAATCCTTTTGTCTGGAATCGGCGTTGGTGCGAGTGCGAGCCGCCTTAGCTCAGACTGGGAGAGCACTCGACTGAAGATCGAGCTGTCCCCCGTTCAAATCGGGGAGGCGGCATTTTCCTGCGAACCTACGAGGGAGCGCAGCGACCGAGTTGTGAGCAGCGAAAATGCTCCCGACCCGATTTGAGCAGACGAGTCGTGAGCCCGAGCGGAGCGAGGACGAGCGTCTCGGCGAGTTCAAATCGGGGAGGCGGCATATTCCGAACCCGCGAGCGACAGCGAGCGGGTGAAGAAGCGACGCCGTGCGGCCCCCACCGGACCTACTCGCCCGGGGGCGCAGCGAGGTCGAGGCCGACGGGGCGTCCCCGGTCCCACTCGACCGCGAGGACGACATCTCGGAGCGAGTCAAGGCGTCGCTCGACGACGTCCAGCGGATGTGAGTCGATGAACTGCGCCGGCTCGTGCGCGGCGGGCGTCCCACCGTCGTTGACTTGGAGATGAACTGGACCGAGGTCATCGTGCGTGTCGTCCCGATGCCAACCCACCAGCAGCCTCCGGTCTGGCTCTATCCAGTTGAACCAGTAGTACTCGTGCGGCTCACCAGTCTGTAGTTGAAACCCGATTTCGATCCGCGCAGCCGTCACCGGGTACTCGTCGTCGCCCAAGAACTGCCGTGGGTTCACGGCGGCGACGACGCGGTACGGGCCCGCTTCGCGCGGTTCGGCACGTCTCCGTCGGACGTTGTCGAACTCGCCGCCGAGCCGGTTCCCGATGCGGTCGTGGAGCCGCTTGCTCTGAAGGTTCGTCCGGTCAGCGAGGAAAACGACCATCAGGCGAGCGTCGAGGGAGAGTCAGTCCGCGGCGAGGAGAGTTCGAGGACGTCATCGTACAGCTGGAGGGCGTGCTTCACAAGCCCGAGTTCCGTGTTGATCGCCTCCCACGTGGCGATCGCGTTGCGACGCTCACGGAGTTCCGCGGCCGAGAACGCCTCGTCAGCGAGGCGTTCCCGGAACTCAGCGAGCGAATCGACGTCGTACTCCGTCGCCAGCTCTTCCTGTTCCTCCTTCAGTTCCGTGAGTCGACGCTCCAGTTCCTCACGCGAGTGGGCTTCGATCAGGTCCGTCACCTCGTCGAAGAGCATCCGCACGGGGTTCAGGTCGTAGGCTTTCGTCCCGTCGACGGTCGTCTCAGTCACCCAGTCGTCGCTCTCCAGTCGACGAAGTTCGTCGTCGGCCGTCGCGCGTGAGACGTCCGCCCGGTCCGCGATCTCCTGTACCGGCGTCGGCTCGTCCAGCAGCTCCGCGACGTGCCGGACGCGCTCACGCCCGCTCATGGTCTCTCTCCACGGTTCGGACTCCGAGTCGGCCATTCGACTTGACGTTGTACCGCTGAGCTCAAATAATTTTGTATAATTCAGATATTCAGACGGGACCGGTTCCGCGAACGCAGAGGTCGGAGCGGGCGCTAATTTGGCCCCAGCGGCGCCGCGCACTCGCGGCAGTAGCAAAATCCGGCCGCGTTTTCGGCGCCGCACTGCGGACAGGTCGACCGCGCCGCTCCGTCAGCCTCCGGGTCCGCCGGATCGCGGTCGTAAACGGGGTCCTTGGTGTAGCGTTCGAACTCGCCCTCGCGTCGCTTCCGGCTGCGCTCGCGGGCCTCGCGGAAGATCCGGACGAGGGCTCGGGCCCCGACGCCGAGCGCGACGAGCAGCAGCGCGCCCGCCGCGGCGAGGTAGGCCGTGCCGACGTCGAACATGTGTCGGCTACGGGCCGCAGCCGTAGATAATGTGGGATGTCAGCACGGACTGCGACGGATCGGCCGGCGCTCGGGAGGAGGGCCGCGGCTCACTCGTCGCCGACGAAGACGGTCGCGAGGCGGTCGCCGCAGTGCGGACAGTTCAGCGTCTGCCACGTGTCGGGGTCGAGGTCGCCGAACGGCTTCGACCGGCGGGCGTCCGCGACGGCGACGCTCGCGCCGCACGTCTCGCAGTCGTAGGTGTCCGCGTCGGTCATTCTCCGAGCGAGTACAGCGCGGTCGCCGCGAGGATGCCCGCGGTCTGCCCGGCGCCGACGAGCGCGATTCCCGCGACGGTTCCGGTCGGCGTGCCCGCGAGCGCGGCGACGACGGCGCCCGCGACCGAACACGCGGCGGCGACGTGGTGGACGACCGAGCGCGGGACCGCCGGGTCGCGCAGGCCCGTGTAGACGAACGCGGGCGCGGGCAGCAGCATCCAGCCGTAGAGGGCGACGGCGAGGAGCGCGTCGGGCGGAAGCGAGGCCGCGAGCGCCGGAACGGTCCCGTCGCGCGCGAGGAACCCGGCGACGCCCGCGAGCGTGACCGGCGTGCCCGCGAGGATGGCCAGCTTCCACGCGCGCAGGACGCCCGTCGCCATGTCGCGCCACGAGGCGACGACGAAGGCGACGAGCAGGGCGCTCATGACGACGTGGGCGACGAACAGCGCGTGCGCGGAGACGACGCCGAGGACCGCCGCGCCGGCGACGCCCCACGCCGCCGGGACCAGCAGGGCGGGACCGTTCTCGCGGAGCGTCAGGCCGGGGCCGCTCGCCCGATGCGCGTGAGACACACGTCCCGTTTTCGCGGCCGGAGACATAAACGTCGGCGTCGGACGGGGCACCGGAGAATCCGACGTATCGGTCGATCCTGTACCGAGAATCCGTCGTGCGGTCAGCGCGTGGCTGTCGAATCTGGGTTCTTCGAAAACGAACGTCTATAGAGAGACGTGGTAACTGTACACTCGCAATTCTTATCCACGGTCGGCGCCTCTCTCGACACGCAATGGCGACCGGAAAGGTTGATTTCTTCAACGACACTGGCGGCTACGGATTTATCGAGACTGACGACGCGGACGACGACGTGTTCTTCCACATGGAAGACGTCGGCGGCCCGGACCTCGAAGAGGGTCAGGAGCTCGAGTTCGACATCGAGTCCTCCGAGAAGGGCCCCCGCGCGACGAACGTCGTTCGGCAGTAAGCCAATCCGAAGAGTGGGTCGGTCCGGCTGACGCCGAACGCGACTCTGACACACGGTATCAAGCGTTTTCGTCCGCGTCGCGGGCTCGCGTCCGCCGCGGTCGTATTTTACTCCCGATCAGCGTTCCGCTCGTCGCTTCCGTTCGACCAGCGTTCCGCTCGTCGGTCGGGCGTCGCTCGCGGAGAGGGAGAAACGGTAGGAGCGGTGCGCCCGGCGGAAGCGGCGCGTTCGACGGAAGCGGCGCGTTCGACGGAAGTGGCGCGTTCGACGGAAGTGGCGCGTCGGCGCTCAGATGTGCTGCCCGAAGAGCCCGCGGCCCTTCGTCACCTCGACGTCGCCCTCGACTTTCGTCTGGCAGGCGAGGCGGACGTCGTGGCTGGGGTGGTGCGGCGGGAGCCAGAGGCGGGCGCGCTCCTTCTTGCCCGGCTCGCTGACCTCGCCCTCGACCTGGACCGCACAGGACCCGCACGACCCGGCGCCGCGGCAGTTGAGCGTCTCCATCTTGCCGTTGTAGACGGAGAGGCCGGCCTCCCTGAGCACGTCGCGCAGGTTGGCGCCCTTCTCGCACTCGATTTCCTCGCCCTTGTAGGATACGGTAGGCATGGTGAGGTACGGTACGCGACCGATCCACAAAGAGTCTGTGTCATCGGGGCGCGCGACCGAAGTCGGACGCGGCGAGCGCGTCGCCCCGCGATACCGGTCGTGCGCCGAGCGTCGGACGCCGACGGGGCGTTTTTTACCCTCGGCACCGCAGGGTGGCACAATGGGACTCAGGTGTCTGCTCGGACACGACTTCGGCGAACCCGAACTCCAGCGGGAACGCGAGGAGGAGGGCGACGAGGTCGTCACGACCGTCAAGGAGGTGAAGACCTGCGCTCGCTGCGGCGAGACGCAGATCGTCAGCGAGAATACCGAGGTGACGACGATGGAGCAACTGGCCGACGAGGCCGCCGCGAGCGAGGCCGAAGGAGTCGATTCGGCGGGCGGTTCCGACCGCGGGACCGACGCGGGACCGGCCGGGACTCCGGGCGAGGCCGCCGCCGCGGACGGCGAGGAGGCGGTCGCGGACGCCGACGTGGCGCCGAGGCGGGGCGACGCTGACGACGGCGCGACCGGCGGCGAAGGCGTGACGCTCGACGAGGAGCCGGGAGCCGAAACCGACGACGCGGTGATCCTGGACGACGGGCCCGCGGCCGACGCGGAGGCCGGTGCGACGGACGCCGAACCGGCGACAGGAGACGCCGACTCGCCGGCGGCCCCGGCGGATCGGCCGAACGCCGCGGGCGACTCGGAGCCGGACGGCGCGTCGAGCCCGAGGGACGGGGACGCGGCGGCGGGCGGCGAGGAACCCGACGCGGAGAGCGACGACGGGGTCATCCTCGACGAGGACGACGACGCGCCCGACGACCGGGACCGGGGTGCGTGGCCGGCGGTCGACGAGGACGACCCCGACGGCGACGAACGGACGGCCTGGCCCGATCACGGCGGCGAAGACGAGGGATTCAGCGCGGCGGTCGGCGAGGGCGGCGACGCCGGCGTCGAGTTCGGCGGCGGGCTCACTCCGGAGGCCGCGGAGCAGGGCGAGACGGAGACGGAGGCGGAGACAGAGTACGTCGAGGCGCCCGAAGACGGGGAGACCGCGGTGTTCGACACTGGCGGGGAGGGCGAGACGGGGATCACCCGCGGCGAGAGCCCCGAGCTGGAGACGATGGGCGACGACGGACCGACGGAGTACTACTGTCCCGAGTGCGGGATGGTCCGGGCCGCGGACGGGAGCTCGATGCGCGCGGGCGACATCTGTCCGGAGTGTAAGCGCGGGTACGTCGACGAGCGGCCCCGGTAGACGGACGGAAAAGAGCGCCGCGTCGGCGGTCGAACCCGCCGAGCGGCCGTGACGAAACTGGTTTACGCCGGCCTGTCGAACGGTCGCGGCATGAAAGAGTACAAGATGCGTCGCGGCGAGCATCTGGACGACCGCATGCCCGACCTGAAGGGCTCCGTCGAGGAGTACTTCGGCGAGGTCTCCGACACGGAGGAGTGGGAGGGTCACGAGCTGTACGTCGTCGAGGACCCCGACAACCCGGTGTTCGAGCGAATCGTCGCGGGCGCCGCCGAGTACGGAAGTAAGAAGGACAAGCTGGCGGTCCACTTCGAGGAGCGGCCCGCCGAGGACGTCATCGCCGAGGGGAACGCCGACGCCGCCGCGGACGCCGTCGACGCGAAGAACGAGTTTCTACTGGAGGCGACCGGCCGCGACGCGAAGTCGCGTCGCGACTCGCTGAAGCGCGAAGTGGAAGACGACGCGCCCGATTACTGATCGATTTCTGCGGCGGTCGCGTCCGGCTCCGTCCGACCGAGAGCGACGCACAGCACCGGCAGCGTCCCGCTCGTCCGACGGACGTCGTCGGAGACCGTCGCGTCGCCGCCCCCGAGAGTATCAGGATCGATCGAGAAAATGTTTATTCAAATCTGAGTTAAAACTCCGATAGGCTTAAGCCGGCCGGGAGCGAAAGGGAAGTATGAGCATCGAGACAGTAGTGCTTGCGGTCGGCACGGAAGACGAGAAGCGAACCGAACAGCTCGCACGGGAGGCCATCGCGATCGCCGAGCCCGCGGACGCGGAGATCGTCTTGACGCACGTGTTCGACAGAGAGGAGTTCGACGAGACCCGCGCGAACCTCGGCTTCGACCAGGGGAGCGAAGGGGCGACCCCCGACGCGGTGGCGGAGCGACACAAGACCACCCGAGCGCTCTCGAAGGCGCTCTCCGCGGCGGGCGTGCGACACTCGGTGCGGGGCGCGGTCGGCGACCTCGCGGACGAGGTCGTCGAGACCGCGGACAGCGTCAAGGCCGACCGCGTCGTCGTCGGCGGACGGCGACGCTCCCCGACCGGGAAGGCCGTGTTCGGTAGCGTCGCACAGGAAGTCATGCTCTCGGCGCCGTGCCCGGTGACGTTCGTGCGCGAAATCGCCTCCTGACATCCTCCGACGGCGAAACGGAGAAGTCCGAAGGTCCGTCGTCTTCCCATCTCTGAAGGGGACTTTTGTCTCGCTACCGCAGAGACCCGATTCGGAGGGAAACCGGTCCGTTTGTTCCCCTTGCTGGACCGCCTGAAGCGTCCCGCTTAAGTGAGACGGGTCCGCGCTTACACCCGATGTACTACGTGGGCGCCGATCTCGGGGCGACGAACGTCCGGGCGGTCGTCGGCGACGAGACCGCTGCGATCCTCGGCTCCGCGTCGAGAAACACTCCGCGGGGACCGAACGGCATCGCCGTCACGGAGGCCGTGTTGGAGGTGATCCGGAAGGCCTGTACCGACGCGGGGATCGCGCCGAGCGAGGCGGTCGCGGCCGGCGTCGGCTCGATCGGCCCGCTCGACCTGGCGGAGGGAGTGGTCAACGGACCGGCGAACCTCCCCGATACCGTCGAGCGCATTCCGCTCGTCGGCCCGGTCGGTCGGCTACTCGACACCGACGAGGTGTACCTTCACAACGACACCATCGCGGGCGTCATCGGCGAGCGGTTCCACTCCGAGCGCAACCCCGACGACATGGTGTATCTCACCATCTCCTCCGGAATCGGCGCGGGCGTCGCCGTCGACGGCAACGTGCTCTCGGGGTGGGACGGCAACGCCGGGGAGGTCGGCCACATGACCGTCGACCCGCACGGCTTCATGACTTGCGGCTGCGGCCTCGACGGGCACTGGGAGGGGTACTGCTCGGGGAACAACATCCCGAGCTACGCCCGCGAACTCCACGCCGAGGACCCGATCGAGACGAGTCTACCGGTCGAGGACCCCGAATTCTCCGCGGTCGACGTGTTCGAGGCGGCGGGCGAGGACACCTTCGCCGACCACGTGATCGACCAGCTCGCCCACTGGAACGCGATGGGGATCGCGAACATTATCCACGCGTACGCCCCGCTGGTCGTGAGCGTCGGCGGCGCGGTCGCGCTCAACAACCCCGAGCGGGTCCTCGATCCGATCCGGAAGAAGCTGCCGGAGATGGTGTTCATCAACGTTCCGGAGGTGCGGCTCACCGACCTCGGCGACGAGGTCGTCGTGAAGGGCGCCCTCGCGAGCGCGTTGACGGGCGGAACCGGCGACCGCTCGCGGGTGGAGGCCGCCCCCTGACGGCGGACGGGCCGACCGAGTCGGGACCGCACCGCGAGCCGGACCGGCGGACTACGGCTCGAACTCGTCGAGGTCGGGCTCCATGTCGGGGTCGACCGCGTCGCGCGTGTCGAGGTACGCGTCCCGGTACCGCCAGATCTTTCGGAGGAGGACGTAGCCGAACGCCCCCTGAAAGGCGAGGACGAAGCCGAACAGCGCGACGATTTGCGAGAGGCCGAACAGCTGCGAGGCGATTCCCGTCACCGGGCCGACGAGCGTGTTGTACAGCGCGTGGATCGCCGCCGCGATGACGAGTCCCTTGACGATGATGGGGCCCCGGTTCTCGGGGTTGAACTTCGCGAGCCCGAGGTAGTAGCCCGCGAACGCGGAGTAGACGACGTGGCCGGGCCCCGCGAGCGCCCGGAGGGCCGCGATGCCGTCGCCCGCGCCGAGCGCTGCGATCCCGACCGTCAGTTCCGCCATGTCGACGTTCTGAGCGATGTACACGAAGTTCTCGATGACGACGAATCCGAGTCCCGCGATGGCGCCGTAGATGGCACCGTCGATGACGGCGTCGAACCGGTCGTCGTTGTACGCGTACAGTCGCACCGCGAGCAGCTTCACCGACTCCTCTATCGGGCCGACGACGACGAAGAAGAACACGACGATCCCGAGGAAGCCGAACGGCTGGAAGTACGGCTGGAGCACGCTGTTCAGTATCGCTGCGAACGTCGCGGTGAGGATCGACAGCAGGAACGTCGCCACCAGTAGCGACAGCGGTTCGGCCGTCGTGACGTCCGAGACGTACACGTATGCGGCCAGACCCAGCGCGGGGACGACGGAGAGGCCGAGGAGGATCGCGATGGCCGGATCGAAGAGCAGCCCCAGCCCGAACGATCCGAGGATGGCGAGGAGCCCGACGAAGGCGACGAGGATGACGCCGGCCTTCGCGGAGCGCGTGAGCAGCCAGTACAGCGCGACCGACAGCCCGTCGAGGGAGGTCCGCTCCTCCCAGGTCGCGACGTCGTAGAGGTCGCGGTCGTCGGCCCGGGACGCGATCGGGTCCTCGTCGGATGGCATAGGGATCGTTTGCCTCCCCGGTGACTTAACTAATTGGCGCAAGCGAGCGATTCACCGGGGGAAAGCGGGCCGCGCCGCGGCGCGGCCGACAGCGTTGAAACGGCGGCGGCCGAAGGCGGGGTATGCACTTCGACGCACGGACCCAGCGCGCCCTCCGCGAGGCCGGGCTGGACGCCGACGCGATAACCGACGCCTCGGACCGAGTTGCCGAACTCGTCGCCCGCGACGCCGACCGGCTTCGGGCGTTCTTCGACGGGGACGGACCCGCCTACTCGGACATGGAGATGGCCCACAGCGCGGAGTCGGTCCAAGAGCACGCGACCGCCGACGTCGACCTGTTCACCCACGGGAGCGACCTCCGCGGCTACCTCTCGCTCGACGGGTGGGGCGTCCCGGTCGAGGGCGGGCGGATCCTCCGGGAGGACGACGGCGGCGACCCGGTCGTCGTCGAACTCACCCTCGGTGACACGGTGAACGACCGGGTCCGGTTCGCGCGCGAGCGCGAGGCCCTGTGACGATGGCCCGGGTTCGCGTCCGCGGCATCTACGCGACGGCGCTCACCGCGCGGCTCCTCGACGCCGGCCACGAGGTCGTCGACGCCTCGCCGCCGATCTGCCGGCGCTTCGACGCCGAGTTCCCGAAGGAGCCGCCCGACGTGCGGATCGCGACGAGCAGCGACCGGCAGGGCGTCGGGGCGAGCGGCGACCCGGACGCGGTCGACGCGGTCCGGGCCCTCCTGACCGACGCGGGCCGCGACGCGCTCGCGTGGCCGGATCCCACGCCGCCCGGCGCCGTCCTCGACGGGGAGGTGACCGAGACGCTCGGCGGGGGCGCCGTCGTCGACCTCCGAGCCGGCGACGGCCGAGCCGACGGCGACGGCGGCGACGCGGCGGGCACGCCCCCGGGGGGCGCCGAGGGGTACCTCCCGTACGGCGACGTCGACGCCCGGGTGGAGACGGGGGATTCGGTCCGCGTTCAGGTCCGCGAGTCGGCGGCGCCGTGGACCGACCGCCGCCCCGAACTCGCCGGGGAGCTGCGGGTCGGCGGCGACCTCGTCGCGCTCGAACCGGGATCCGGAACGCGGGTCGACGTCCGGGACGACGAGGCCGCGAGGGAGCTGTTCGGGATGATCGACCTGCTCGGTCTCGAACCGCCGGCGGGGTGGCGGGCGGTGTGGCGACCCCCGTCCGTCGACGCCGACACGGCGGCGCTGACCGCGGGCCTCGACGCCGCGGTCGACGCCGCCGAGGAGCTGCGCGCGACGGTCGGGCCGGCCGACGGCGAGAGCGACGGAGGGGCCGACGGCGAGGGCGGACTCGGCGTCCTCGACGACCGAAGCCGCCTCCGTGACGCGCCGATCGCCGCGCCGAACGTCGGCGTCTGGGCCTGGTTCGGGCGGGAGAGCCGGTTCGGGCTCGACGACGCGCGCCGGACCGCGACCGCGACGATGCCGGGCCACCATCGCGTGAAGGCCGGTTCGGCGGACGCCTCGGCGGGCGTGGACCTCGCGGAGGCCCTCTGTGACCCCGACCCCGAGGCCGAGTTCCCCTTCGCGGTCGTGACCGACGCGTTCGGTCCGCGGGAGGGCGACGCGCTCCGGATCGACCACGGGAAGCCGGACGGTCGCCTTATCACTCTCGGCGAGGGGACGGTGACGGGGGTCGACCCCGACGGGACCGTCACCGTCGAGCGCGAGATGACCGGCGGCGGGACCTACGACGGACTGGGCGTCGCCCGCGAGGCCGGCGACGTCGCCGAGACGAGCCTGAAGGAGGGCCGGTGGTGGTATCCGACGACGTACCGGGGACGCGACGGGACCGTCCGCGGGACGTACGTCAACGTCTGTACGCCGGTGGAGGTGTTCCCCGACGCGGCCCGGTACGTGGACCTCCACGTCGACGTGGTGAAACGCCCGGACGGCACGGTCGAACGCGTCGACGACGACGTCTTAGACGAGTCGGTCGCGGGGGGAGACACTCCCGAGCCGCTCGCCGAAAAGGCCCGGAGCGTCGCGTCAGCGCTGGAAAACGCGCTGTAAGGCGGCCGGAGCACAGAGGGTCCCGGCCCGGGCACGGCGACGTGTCGACTCGGTCGTTTCGAAATCCGATCACTTCGCTGCGTTACAATAACATTATTATTCATCGCAGACACGGTGGGGACGGAATGCGTGAGAAACAATCACAGCAGACGTTCAACGAGACGACACGACGGGGGTTCCTCGGAAGCGTGGGGGCGCTGGTGGCCGCGGCCGCGTACTCGGGGAGCGTCGCGGCCGACGACGCCGCGCAGATAGCCAACGACGCGGACGACCCGGTCCAGACGGTGGCGTCGCCCGACGGATCGATCGCGGTCACGGTCGACGTCAGGGACGGGGTGCCGACCTACGAAGTCGCGCGCGGCGGGACGACGTACGTCGGGCCATCGACGATCGGATTCGACTTCAAAAATCAGGCGGCGTTCGGCGCGAGCGCCGGGGGGTCGGACGGTCCGGTGGCCGTCACGGGCACCGAGCGCGAGTCGACGACCGAGGAGTGGGACCCGGTGTGGGGCGCCTACGAGTCGGTGTCGGCGGAGTACAACGCCCTGAGCGTCGGTCTCGCGGACGCCGCGGAGAGCGGATCCGGCGGCTCCGGGGCGGACAGCGCGGACGGGTCCCGGAGCGCGACCCTTCAGCTCCGCGTCTTCGACGACGGTATCGGGTTCCGGACGGTCCTCGGAGAGGGGTTCGCGAGCAACTCGGAGCGGGCGGTGGTCGCCTCGGAGAACACCGGCGTCGACTTCGCGGACGACTACGACGCCTGGTGGATCAGAAACGCGGTGACGAACCCGCGGTTCGAACAGGAGTACGCCGAGACGCCGCTGTCGGAGATTCCCGCCGGAAGCGAGCCGCGACGGCCGAACGGCACCGAGATGCGCAGCGGGGCGCACACGCCGCTTACCGTGGACGCGGGCGACGCGTACCTGAGCGTTCACGAGGCGAACCTCGACGACTACGCGGCCGCGACGCTGGCGCCGCGGAGCGACGACGGCGGGACGGCGTTCGCGACCGAGCTCACGCCGCTGCCGGACGGCACGAGGGCCTCCCTCGAACTCCCGGCGGCGACGCCGTGGCGGACGGTCCAGGTCGTCGAGCGCCCGGGCGAACTGATCGAGTCGCAGCTCGTGCCGCTGCTCTCCGACTCGCTCGACGAGGACGCGCTGCCGACGGTCGGTGGCGAGCCCGACACCGACTGGATCGAGCCCCGCAAGTACGTCGGCATCTGGTGGACGATGATCGCCGGCCAGGCGAACTGGGAGTACAAGACCGACGACGAGGTGGCGGCCGGGGGCGGGAACCCCGCGGCCTACATCCACGGCGCTCGGACCGAGCGGATGAAGCGATACATGCGGTTCGCGAGCGAGAACGGGCTCGACAGCGTGCTCGTCGAGGGGTGGAACCAGGGCTGGAGCACCTATCCCGGGGACGGCTCCGGGTTCGAGTTCGGCGTCGACGACTCCTACCCCGACTTCGACGTGCCCGAGGTGACCGACTTCGGCGCGTCGCTGCCGGACCCCGTCGAGATGACGATCCACAACGAGACCGCGGGGAACCTCCCGCAGTACGAGTCCGCGATCCTCGACGAGGACGTGTTCGCGGGGTACGAGGCCGAGGGGATCAACTCGATCAAGAACGGGTACGTCTCCGACCGGGGACTCGGCATCGACGGTGACGGCTCCGAGCCGACCCACAACCAGCACAACCAACTCGCGGTGAACCACCATCGCCTGGTGATCCGGAACGCCGCGGCGGACCGGCAGCTCTTAGAGATCCACGAGGGGATCAAGCCGACCGGCGAGATCCGCACCTACCCGAACGTGGCGAACCGCGAGGTGGTGAAGGCGCAGGAGTACGACGGGTTCGGCCAGCTCGGCTCCAACGTCGGCCGCGACCACCACGTCACGCTGCCGTTCACGCGAAACCTCGCGGGCCCGGTGAGCTTCCAGCCGGGGATCTTCGACATCACCTTCAACGACGACCGCGGCGACCAGATCCAGACGACGCGCGCGAAGCAGCTCGCGATGTACCCGACGTACCTCAGCGGCCTCCAGATGGCGGCCGACCGGATCGAGGGGTACGTCGACGAGACGTTCGCGGTCGGTGAGGCGCTCCAGGCCGCCGCCGGCGAGCTCGACGGGCTGGTCACCAGCGACAGCTGGCGCGACGCGTTCGGGACCAACTACGTCGCGGTCGATCCCAACCGCGCGCCGAGCGGGTCGTCGGTGTCGTTCACGGTCGAGGACGTGCCGAGCGCCGGGACGTACGACCTCCACCTCCGGTACGCGAGCGACGCGGAGGAGAACGCACAGCGGGTGAAAAACGCCGGCACGCCGCGGGCGACGCTGCGCGTCAACGACGAGACCGGAATGATCGAGCCCGACTTCACCGACTACTGGGACGACTGGCAGGTGTTCACGACGCCGGTCGAACTCGACGCGGGCGACAACGAAATCGCGATCGAGCTCGACTACGCGCAGGGCGAGAGCGGCTTCACCGGCGACGTCGGCGGCTTCAACCTCAACACCGTCGCCGTCACCGAGTCCGGCGAGCCGTCGCCGGTCCCGGCCGAGTACGAGGGGTACGAGCCCGACAGCGAGAACTTCGACGCCGAGCCCGAGTTCGCCTTCATCGAGTCGGTCCCGGCGGCCGGCTGGGACGAGACGCGCGTGGTCGGCGCCGCGATCGGCGACTACCTCGCGATCGCCCGCCGGCACGGCGACGAGTGGTACGTCGGCGCCATGACGAACGGCGACGGCCGCGCGGTCGACGTGTCGCTCGACTTCCTCGCGCCCGGCAACTCGGGGAACGCACCCGGGAACTCCGGCGACGCGCCCGGACGCGGAAAGGGGCGGGGCAAGGGCCGCGGCAACGGCCGTGGAAACGGAAAGGGCCGCGGCAACGGCCGAAACGGCCCGAAGTACGTCGCTGAGATCTACTCGGACGCGGTCGGCACCGGTGTCGACCGCGACCCGACCGGCGTCCGCATCGACGAGGCGGTCGTCACGCCGAGCACGACGCTACTCGCGTCGCTCGCGCCGAGCGGCGGGACCGCGGTCAAACTCCGGCCGGCGCGGGGCCGCGAGATCAATCGCTTGCCGGAGTACGAACGGCCGGAGCAGGAGTTCTCAGTAACGATCGACGAGCGGGCGGCCCTCGGCGAATCGTTTATTTCGGCAACCGGTTCCAACGACGCCGGCTTCGTCGGCGGGACGACCGTCGAGATCTTCGTGGACGGCGAGTTCGCAGCGGTCGACAACGTTCGGCTCCCGCCGAACGCGACGAACGAGACCGTCGACCTCGGCTTCCGGATCACTCGGCGCGATGACTTCGACGTCGTCGTCCGCGAACCCGACACCGGTCGAAAGCTCGCCTCGGCGACTGTCACGGGTGTCATCGGAGAATCTGTCTCCGAGTTTACCGACCCGCAGGGTGATGACAACGGTCCCGGAGGGTACACATACCCGACGAATGGCGCGTTCCGGGAGGAGGAGGGGGCGTTCGACCTGCGTACGTTCACGGTCTTCGAGACGGACGACAGCTGGCGGTTCGCGTTCGAGGTGGAGAGCCTGTACGATGCGTTCGGCGGGGAGTTCTCCCCGCACTACTTCGTGGTCTATCTACGCGACCCGGAAACCGACACCGGGCGTACGACCGAAATCGGCGACCTGAACGTCACCGCCGAGTTCGCCGAGCCGTGGCAGTACCGCGTTAGAGCAAGCGGCTTCGGCGGGGGAGTTGTCAACGCGAGCGGGACCAACCTCGGATCGCCGGAAACGTTCGTCGAACTGGATACGAACCTCGCCGTTCTCTCGGTGCCGAAGGAGTCGGTCGGGGGCACCGACATCTCCGACTGGGAGGTTCTTCCGGTTGTCGGCTCGGAGAGCTTCGGCTCGTTCCGCGACGTACAGGTCGGCGAGCCCGGTGAGTTCGTCTTCGGCGGCGCCAAGGAGGGCGCGGCCGACAACGCACCACGCGTGATCGACATGATCACGCCCGAGGGCGTCTCGCAGTCCGACGCGCTCGACTACGGGCCGAACTCGCTCGCGTCGCTGCCGTTCACGCCGCTGTAGAGAGAAGAGAAGCGACGGACGCCCTCCGGCCCGCCCGATTCAGAAGTGGTTCGCGGACTCGGTCTCGTGTTTCAGCTCGCCGCCGCGGCCGCCCTCGACGGTGGAGGCGCCGTTGTCACCGGAGGAGGCGGTTCGCACGGTGACGTTGTCGACCTCCTCGAAGTCCATGATGAGGTCGCGGCGGATGTTGTCGGCGGTGATGTTCGAGATGCCGCACCCGGAGCAGGTGCCGCCGAGTTCGACGACGACCTCGCCGGTCTCGGGGTCCGCCTCGCGCACGACGCTCGTGCCGCCGTGCATCTGGATGATCGGCATCTGTCCGACCATCCACCGCTCGACCCGGTCCGCGAGGCTCTCGTCGCTCTCGTCGCTCATTGCCCGTCCTTCGTCGCCGACGGTATGGAAAGTTGCGGTTTAGGAGCGGTAAAACAGATCGAAAGGAACTGTGTCATCGTCGATGAGACGGAACGAGCCCGCGAGGGCCGCGGCTCCGTCGCCGTCGTCGAGCGACTACCGCTCCGGCTCGTCGCTCCGGTCGGCGGAGTCGCCGGACTGGCTCGGGAGCCGGGTCGGGTCGGCCGCGTCGTCGCCGTTCATCGAGTCGTCGCGTTCGAGCAGGTACAGCAGCGGGCCGAGCGCGGTCAACACGAGGACGCCGGGCAGCGGCGCGTCGGGGACGAGGACCAGCGTGACGAGGCTCGCGCCGCCGGTGAGGACGACGAGCGCGGCCCAGGTCGCCGGGGAGCCGAGGTCGACGCCGACGCGGACCGCGTCGCGGTAGACGGCCGCGGCGATCAGCGCGACGGCGACGCCCCCGCCGCCGGCGACGAGCGCCGTGGTGACGGACATACGAGCGGTTGGAGCGAGACGCGAAAAAGGGTGTCGCGAGCGAACGCGACGGGAAAACGAGACGAGGCGGCGAAAGCGGGAGGACTACGGCGCCTCGCCGGTCTCGATGCTGAAGGAGTCGCGCGGGTAGGCGACGCAGGTGAGCGTGTAGCCGTCGTCGATCTCGGCCTCCTCGAGCATCTGCTGGTTGTCGTGCTCGACGAAGTCCTCGCTCGGCCCGTCCGTGATCTGACCGGCACAGGAGACGCACTGGCCCTGGCGGCAGGCGTACGGGAGGTCCCACCCCTCGTCTTCGCCCTGTTCGAGGATGGGCTGGTCGTTCGAGAGCTCGACCGTCTCGCCCTGCTTGACGAACTCGACCTCGAAGTACTCCACCTCGTCTTCGGGGATGTCGCCCGGGCCGGAGCCGGCGGTGCCGCCCTCTTCGAGCTCGCCCTCCTCGCCCTCGGCACCGCCGGCCGGGATGGCGCCGCCGCCCCCGCCGCCGCCGCCGACCGCGCGGTTGCCCGGTTCGGGGAACTCGGTCTCCGGAACGGCGGACGCTCGGTGTTCGAGCACGTCCTCTGAAATGTCGGTCGTGGGTTCCCAGCCAGTTCCCTTCACCGAGGTGACGAGGACGATGAGCAGCGTCGCAATCGCCCCGAGAACGATCGCGGGCGGGTTCGCGACGTTCGCAATGAGCGGGTTGAGCATACGAACCGATATGGAGAGGTGGCATAAGGCCGTTTTGATCGGTCCAACCGCGTGGGAGCCCGGACGGCGGGGGCCGGCGGACGGACGCCGCGGAGCGGTCCATTTATCGGCCGAGCGGTCGACGGGACGGGCATGGAAGTGAAATCCCGGCACCACCTCCGGAGCGACGAGATCACGGCGATCCGCGAGGCGGTCGCCGACCACCTCGGGGTCGACATCGACGGGGACACCTTCGAGTTCGTGGAGTTCGTCGACGCCGGCTACGAGCTCGTCTTGGTCGACGGCGACCCCGCCGTCTTCTACGTCGACGACGACGAGCCGTTTCTCACGGTGCGCGGCGCGAACGACTTCGACCCGGAGGCGGGCGTCGTCACCGTCGACGCGGGCGCAATCTCGTTCGTCTCGGACGGGGCCGACGTGATGCGTCCCGGTATCGTCGAGGCCGATCCGGAGATCCGCGAGGGCGAGCTGGTCGTCGTCGCCGAGGAGACGCACGACAAGGTGCTGGCCGTCGGTCGCGCGCTGGTCGACGGCGACGAGATGGCCGGCGACAGCGGGAAGGTCGTCGATTCGATTCACCACGTCGGCGACGACCTCTACGAGTTCTCGGTGTGAGCGCGAGCGGTGCCGGCGACGACGCTATTTGTAAATAGAACTGCGGTGGCGTCGCCGGCGGCTCTGCCGCCGGCTGTAAGAGGCGCGTCGCGCCTCCCTGCGTGCCTGCGAGCGGCCGGAGCGAAGCGAAGGCCGCGAGACAGCACGCGCGAGGGAGTCGCGACCGAAGGGAGCGACGAGGCTGGGGAGGCGTGAGGTGCCGTGCGGGGCGGGACTCGAAGGGGCGGTTCTCGGGAACGGTATTGGTCACGTATCGCCTCCCAACTGGGGCTTCGGCGGTGTTCGCTGCCGATCCGCACGCACCCGCTTATAAATGATCGGTATCAGACCCACCGACCACGACGCGAGCGAACGCGCGATCGCTCCGCGTCTTTTAATCGCCTCGCCCGCGATTTCCGACGTAATGACCGGGATCCGGGTGTTAAGCTACAACGTCCGCTACGCCAACCGCGGCGACCACCACGACGCCTGGCACGACCGCCGGGACGCCGTCGGGCGGCTCGTCCGGTTCCACCGCCCCGACGTCGCCGCGTTCCAGGAGCCGCTCCCCGAGCAGCGCGACGACCTCCGCGAGCGGCTCCCGGCGTACGAGTTCGTCGGACGCGGCCGCGAGGCCGGCGGCGAGGGCGAGGGGTGCCCGATGGCGGTCCGGAGCGAGCGCTGGGAGGTCGTCGAGGGCGACACGTTCTGGCTCTCCGAGACGCCCGACGAGCCCTCGACCGGCTGGGACGCCGCCTACCCCCGGATCGCGACGTGGGCCCGGGTGCGCGCCGTCGACGGCGACGCCGCGCTCCGCGTCGTCAACACGCACTTCGACCACGTGAGCGCCCGCGCGCGACGCGAGTCCGCCCGGCTGCTTCGCGATCGGATTCCGGGAGCGGCGACCGCCGGAAACGACGAGGCCGACGGGTCGACCCCGATCGTCCTCGTGGGCGACCTCAACTGTACGCCGGGGTCGGATCCGCACCGAATCCTCGTCGGCGACGACTCCGGAGCCGACGACGACGACGCTCCCGGAAACCCGACTGCCGACGACGGCCTCTCGCTCCGCGACGCCGCGGCCGCCGCCGACCTCCGACACGGCCCGGGGACGAGCCTCACCGACTTCGCCCGCCTCATCGACGACCGGCGGATCGATCACGCCCTGGTCTCGCCCGGGGTGTCGGTCGAGGCGTTCGCGACCCTCGCGGACCGGGACGACCGCGGCCGGTACCCGTCCGACCACCTGCCGATCCTCGCGCGGCTGTCGGTGTAGCGAGGGAACGCTACTCGCCGTCGCTCGCTCCCGCGTCGCCGGCGTCGGCGTCGGTGTCGTCCGCCTCGTCGTCGGTCTCCGCCTCGTCTTCCTCCTCCGCGTACTTCTCCAAAATCGTCTCGTAGCCGCGCTTCGCGGTCTCGTACGTCTCGCGGAGGTCGGCCACCGGCGTCTCGCTCGCGTCGACCCGGAGGTCGTCGTAGTACGGGTCGTCGGCCTCCTCCTCGGTGTTCCGCACGAGCAGCGCCGCGGACTGGACCTCGAGGTCCTCGCGCTTGTCGCCGCCCGCCGCGTGCCCGGCCGCGAGCGCGTCGATCAGCCGCTCGGCGAGCGGCGCGTCGCCGTGGGCGTCGGACTCGTAGGCGGCCGCGGTGTCTGCGATCACGTCCTCGCCCGTCAGGAGGTTGCCCGCGACGGTGTAGTTCTGTCCCTCCCGGTGGCCGTACCAGTCGTTGCACTCGTCGCCGGAGAAGGCGAACGTCCCGTCGGCGTCGACGCCGTGAAGCTGGCGCTGGGCGCTCCCCTCGTCGGCGTTCAACAGGGCCTCCAGGGCATCCTCGACCGCGAGGCCGTCGTCGAGATACTCGATCCCCTTCCGCCCCAACTCGACGTTGACGAGCGACTGGGTCGCCACCGCGCCGTCCGAGGAGGCGAACGGACAGAGCGTCCCGACGCCCGGCAGTCGAGTGGTCACCGCAACGCCGAACCGGATCTGGTCGTCGCCGCCCTCGTCGGTGTACCGCTCGCGAACGCAGATGCTGAACGTCACACGCGCACTGGGCGGGCGTCGGGCAAAAGGGTGGGTTCCGGGGGCGAGCTTTCCGGTTCTCCGACGGGGAGACCGGACGGCGCGCCGTCCGGGCGATGTACGGCCCCGACGGCGCGCACCGCGGTCGGCGCGCGCGAGCGATCCGCGGGGGTCGCGGGCCGCCCCGCGCCGTGGATCTCACGGGGCAGTCATAAGACCGGCCGACGGACCGTCAGCGAACCGGGCGGATCCGGTGAGGGCGACGGCGCCGCCCGTCCGTGACGCGTGTCAACTGGCGACACGCTTATCCGTGGCAATCCCCGGCACATATATAGCCTCGGATACGGGCGAGGCGACCACAGGCACCGACGCGCACTCCGACGATGCGCCGCTCGCGGCTCGACGAGCTGTTGACACGCGCACGGAGAGCGGCGGCTCCGACCGTCGCGACGGGCGCCGGCGACGTCGCCACCCCCTCCGAGCGAACGTGATACGATGGCAGACCGACACACGCTCGAACGGCTCAGCGAGGAGTACCGGACGGCGGTCCCCGACGACCTCAGAGCGGCGCGCTCGTTCGACTGGTACCTCGACGCGCTGTACGACGACCCCGAGATCGCGCGGAACGCGCACCAGCGCGTCGCGGACATGTTCGACCACTACGGGACCCACTACGACGAGGAGCGCGGCGTCGTCGAGTACGCGCTCGCCGCGGAGGACCCGCTCCACGACGGCGAGAACGTCTTCTACGGCCGCGAGGTCCACGAGGCGATCCACGAGTTCGTCAACAAGGTGAAGTCCGGGGCCCGCGGGCTCGGCCCCGAGAAGCGGATCAAGCTCCTGCTCGGTCCGGTCGGCTCCGGCAAGTCGCACTTCGACTGGCTCGTGCGCCGCTACTTCGAGGCGTACACCCGCGAGGACGCCGGCCGGATGTACACCTTCCGCTGGGTCGACCTCTGTTCGGTGATCGACGACCAGGACCCGGACGACGACGCCGTCCGCTCGCCGATGAGCCAGGACCCGCTCGTCCTCCTCCCGAAGCCGCAGCGGCAGGCGGTGATCGACGACCTCAACGAGCGGCTCGACGCCCCCTACACGCTCCGGAACGACCAGCACCCCGACCCGGCATCGGAGTTCTACCTGAACGAGCTGCTCGCGCACTACGACGACGACTTGGAGCGCGTGCTCGACGAGCACGTCGAGGTCGTCCGGCTCATCGCAGACGAGAACCGCCGCGAGTGCATCGAGACGTTCGAGCCGAAGGACAAGAAGAACCAGGACGAGACCGAGCTCACCGGCGACGTCAACTACGCGAAGCTCGCCGTCTACGGCGAGTCCGACCCGCGGGCGTTCGACTACGCCGGCGCGTTCTGCAACGCGAACCGCGGCCTCTTCTCCGGCGAGGAGCTGTTGAAGCTCCAGCGGGAGTTCCTCTACGACTTCCTCCACGCCTCCCAGGAGTCGACGATCAAGCCGAAGAACAACCCGCGGATCGACATCGACCAGGTGATCGTCGGGCGGACGAACATGCCGGAGTATCGCGAGAAGACCGGCGACGAGAAGATGGAGGCGTTCAACGACCGCACCAAGCGGATCGACTACCCGTACGTGTTGGAGTACGAGGCGGAGGCGAAGATCTACGAGAAGATGCTCGCGAACGCGGACGTACCGAACGTCCACGTCGAGCCGCACGCCCTGGAGATGGCGGGCCTCTTCGGCGTGCTCACTCGCTTAGAGGAGCCGACCGACGAGACGGTGACGCTCGTGGAGAAGGCGAAGGCGTACAACGGCGAGCTGGAAGACGAGGAGATCGACCGACGGAAGCTCCGCGAGGACGCCGCCGAGTCCGCCGACGTCGGCGAGGGGATGGACGGCATCTCCGCGCGGTTCGTCGGCGACGAGATAGCCGAGGCGATCATGGACGCCACCCACCGCGAGCGGGGGTACCTCTCGCCGTTGTCCGTCTTCGATCACTTCGAGGCGAACCTCGGAGGCCACGGATCGATCGCCGCCGAGGACCTCGACCGCTACGAGCGCCTCCTCGACCGCGTCCGCGAGGAGTACCGCGAGCGCGCCATCGAGGACGTGCGCCACGCGTTGGCGTACGACGTGGACGAGCTCCGCCGACAGGGCGAGAAGTACATGGACCACGTGATGGCGTACATCGACGACGACACCGTCGACGACGAGCTGACCGGGAGAGAGACCGAGCCGGACGAGACGTTCCTGCGCGCGGTCGAAGAGCAGCTCGACATCCCCTCCGACCGCAAGGACGACTTCCGACAGGAGGTGTCGAACTGGATCTCGCGGCGCGCCCGCGAGGGACGCGGCTTCGACCCCCAGGAGAACGACCGGCTCCGGCGCGCCCTGGAGCGAAAGCTCTGGGAGGACAAGAAACACAACATCAACTTCTCGGCGCTGGTGTCCGCGACCGACCTCGACGACGAGGACCGGAGCGCGTGGGTCTCGGCGTTGGTCGACCGCGGCTACTCCGAGGACGGCGCCGCCGAGGTGTTGGAGTACGCGGGCGCGGCGGTCGCGCGCTCGGAGATAGAGGACGGCGAGGACTGAGATGAACGACCGCACCCGATCCGACGGTGAGGGGTTCCTCGACGCGGCCGACGAGGCGCTCAGGGGGGCGTACGACCCGCCGATGAGCCTCGCCGCCTACGTCGATCGCGTGTTAGAGCACCCGACCGCGGCCGCCTCCGGCGCGGGGTACGTCCTCGCCGCCGTCGAGTCGTTCGGGACCCGCGAGGTCCGCGAGCGGGGCGAGACGCTCGACCGGTACCGCTTCTTCGACGACCCGGCGAACGACGGCGAACACGCCGTCCTCGGCAACACCCGCGCGCTCAACGCGTTCGTCGACGACCTGCGCGCGGCCGCGACCGGGCGGGGCGGCGACGAAACGATAGTGTGGATCGACGGGCCGACCGCGACCGGGAAGTCGGAGTTCAAGCGGTGCCTGGTCAACGGCCTCCGGGCGTTCTCGAAGACCGACGCCGGCCGGCGGTACACCGTCGAGTGGAACGTCGCGGGCGCCGGGGGCGGCGTCGGCGGGGGCGGCGCCGCGCCGGCGTCGCTCTCGTACGGCGACGGCGGCGACGCCGGAGAGTGGTACCGCAGCCCGGTCCAGTCGCATCCGCTGTCGGTGTTCCCCGAGGCGGTCCGGGAGTCGATCGCCGACGCGGTCGACGGCGACGCGTACCCGATCGCCGCCGACGTGGAGCTCGACCCGTTCAGCCGCGAGGCGTACGACCACCTGGAGTCGGCCTACCGCGAGCGCGGGCGCCGCGACCTCTTCTCGGCGATCACCGACCGGAACCACCTCCGGGTGACGAGTTACGTGGTCGACGTCGGCCAGGGGATCGGCGTCCTCCACGCCGAGGACGACGGGACGCCGAAGGAGCGGCTCGTCGGCTCGTGGATGGGCGGCATGCTCCGCGAGCTCGACTCGCGCGGCCGGAAGAACCCGCAGGCGTTCAGCTACGACGGCGTGCTCTCGCAGGGGAACGGCGTCGCCACCGTCGTCGAGGACGCGAGCCAACACGCCGACCTGCTCCGGCGGCTGCTCAACGTCCCCGACGAGCGGCGCGTGAAGCTCGACAAGGGGATCGGGATGGACGTGGACACCCAGCTGATCGTCATCTCGAACCCCGACCTCGACGCGGAGCTAGACCGGCACGCCGAGCGCGGCGACGCCGACCCGCTGAAGGCGCTGAAGCGCCGGCTCTCGAAACACGAGTTCCGCTACCTCACGAACCGCCGGTTGGAGGCGCGGCTGCTCCGCCGGGAGATCGCCGGGGCCACCGCGGTCGAGGAGGACGCCGACGGAGCCGGCGGCGACCGCGGGAGCGACGCGGACGACGACGCCCGGGGCCCGGGCGCCGCGCCGCTGTCGATCGAGGTCCGGGAGTCCGACGGGAGCCTCGTCGAGCGCGAGCTCGCGCCGCACGCGGTCGGGGCCGCGGCGCTGTACGCGGTCGTCACGCGGCTCGACGGGGACGACCTCCCCGGCGACCTCGACCTGGTCGAGACCGCGGAGCTGTACGAGACCGGCGAGGTCCGGCGCGGCGACGACGCGGTGACCGTCGACGACGTCGACCTCGCCGCGGGGGACGGACGCAACGGGATCCCGGTCACCTACGCCCGCGACGCGGTCGCCGACCTGCTCGCGACGACCGCCGACCGGAGCCACCCCGACCTCCCCGTCGAGCGCGTCGTCACCCCGACCGACGTGCTCGACGCGATGGCGGACGGGCTGGCCGACGCGCCCCTCTTCTCGCGGGCCGAGGCCGCGGAGTTCGAGGGGCGGCGCGGACCGGTCGCGGAGCGGATCCGCGAGCGGCAGCGCGAGGACGTGATCGACGCGGTGCTGGCCGAGGAGACCGTCCCGACGGAGACGGTCGCGGAGTACGTCGAGCACGTGTACGCGTGGGACGAGGACGACCCGACTGAGCGCGACCGCGAAGACGAGGCGCCGGACCCGCTCGCGATGAAGGTGTTCGAGACGGAGACGCTCGGGCGGTTCGACGAGCGCGACTACCGCGGGACCGACCCGACCCGCGACGTCGAGCGCTTCCGGCGCGAGCGGGTGATCCGCGGGCTCACGCGGTACGCGTGGCGCAACCGCGGCGAGGAGTTCAGCGTCGACGAGGTCGACCTCGGGGAGGTGCCCGAGCTGGAGGCGGTGATCGACGCGAACGACCTCGCCGACGTGAAGCGCCGGTTCCCCGACCTCGACCCCGCCGCGTGGCCCGACCCGCCAGCCGACACCGAGACGGAACGGGTGAAGGCGGAGACGATAGCCCGCCTGTGCGAGCGCGGGTACAGCCGCGCGTCCGCGGAGCTGACGAGCCGCGCCGTGATGGAGGACGTACGCGAGGAGTGGCCCGATGTCGACGCCGGCCGCGCCGGCGACGAGGGACCGAACGGCGGCGCCGACCGGAACGGGGGTGGTGACCCGTGGGACTGACCGAGGACCGCGAGCGGTTCCGCGAGGTGGGCGAGAGCCGCCGCGAGGACCTCGCGGAGTTCATCAGCCGCGGCGACCTCGGCGGCTCCGACGCCGAGCGGATCCGGATCCCGATCAAGGTCGTCGACCTCCCCGCGTTCGAGTACGACCAGCGCGCCGCCGGCGGGGTGGGGCAGGGCGGCGACGGGCAGCCGCAGCCCGGTCAGCCGGTCGAGCCCGAACCGGACGACGGCGACGAAGCGGGCGACCCGGGCGAGGAGGGCGGCGACCACGAGTACTACGAGATGGACCCCGAGGAGTTCGCCCGCGAGCTCGACGAGGCGCTCGGGCTCGACCTCGAACCGAAGGGGAAGCGGGTCGTCGAGGAGGTGGAGGGCGACTTCACCGACACCGCCCGCGCGGGGCCGCGGGGCACCCTCGACGTCGACGAGTTCTTCAAGCGCGGGCTGAAGCGCCACCTCGCGACCGACTTCGACGAGGCGTACGTCCGGGAGGGGCTGTTCGTCGACGGCACCGACGTCGACGACGTCTTCGCGTGGGCGCGCGGGAAGGGGATCCCCGTCTCGCGGGCGTGGATCGCCGACGCGGCCGCGACCCTCGAAGACGAGCGGGGCGAGCCGGTCGCGGCGCTCGACCGCTGGGAGAGCTTCGACGCGCTCGACGCCGAACTCGACCGCGAGCCCGTCACCCACCGTATCCGCCGGGAGGGGCTCGACAGCGTCCCGTTCCGCCGGGAGGACGAGCGGTTCCGCCACCCGGAGGTGATCGAGAAGCGCGAGCGCAACGTCGTCGTGATCAACGTCCGCGACGCCTCCGGCTCGATGCGCGAGACGAAACGCGAGCTCGTCGAGCGCGTGTTCACCCCGATGGACTGGTACCTGACCGGGAAGTACGACGCCGCCGAGTTCCGGTACGTCGTCCACGACGCGGAGGCGTGGGAGGTCGACCGCGAGGAGTTCTTCGGGGTCCAGTCGGGCGGGGGCACCCGTATCTCCAGCGCGTACGACCTCGCCGAGGAGATCCTCGAGGAGTACCCGTACTCGGAGTGGAACCGGTACGTGTTCGCCGCGGGCGACTCCGAGAACGCCGGCAGCGACACGACGAACAACGTGATCCCGACGATGGAGTCTATCGACGCCAACCTCCAGGCGTACGTCGAGACCCAGCCCGGCGACGGCGCGGCGAACGCCCGCCACGCCGACGAGGTCGAGGAGGCGTTCGGCGACGCCGACGACGTGGCGGTCGCGCGCGTCACCGAGCCGGACGACGTCACGGACGCCATCTACGAGATACTCAGTACCGAGTCGGCCGAGGGGGCGGACGCCGGCGGGGCCGCCCGCCGGACCGACGGAGGTGGGAGCCGATGAGGGACGACCGGATCGAGGCGAAACGCGAGGCGGAGGCGCTCGACGAGCCGGCCCGCGAGGCCCGCGAGCTCGCGGAGCGGCTCGGGCTGGAGCCGTACCCCGTGCGGTACTGGGTGGTCGACCACGACCAGATGAACGAGCTGATCGCCTACGGCGGGTTCCAGCGGCGCTACCCGCACTGGCGGTGGGGGATGAACTACGAGCGGCAGTCGAAGTTGGACCGCCACGGGCTCGGGAAGGCGTTCGAGATCGTCAACAACGACGACCCGGCGCACGCGTTCCTCCAGGAGTCGAACTCGGCCGCCGACCAGAAGGCCGTCATCACTCACGTCGAGGCGCACGCGGACTTCTTCGCGAACAACGAGTGGTTCGGGCTGTACGCCGACCGCGGGGAGGACGGCCCGAACGCGGCGGCGCGACTGGAGCGCAACGCCGACCGGATCGCGGCGATCGCGAGGCGGGCCGAGGTCGATCGCGACGAGGTGGAGCGCCTGATCGACGCCGTGACCGCGTTAGAGGACACGATCGACCAGCACAGCCCGGTCGACGCCGCCCGGTCGGTCGAGGAGCCGGGGGTCGCCGCGGACGTGAGCGACGGCGACGAGGACCCGCTCGCGGCGATCGAAGCGCGGATCGACGACCTCGACCTCTCCGAGGAGGTGCGCCGCGACGTGTTCGACGACGAGTGGCTCGAATTGAGGGGCGAGGGGATCGAGCCGGAGGAACCGCGCCCGGACGTGCTCGCGTTCCTACGCGATCACGGGAAGCGGTACGACCCGGAGAGCGGGAAGGCGGTCGACCGCGAGCCGTGGGAGACGACCGTCATCGACGCGATCCGCGAGGAGGCGTACTACTTCGCCGGGCAGAAGCAGACGAAGGTGATGAACGAGGGGTGGGCGACCTACTGGGAGTCGATCATGATGGGCGGCGAGGGGTTCGCCGGCCCCGACGAGTTCCTCACGTACGCCGACCACATGTCGCGGGTGCTCGGCTCGTCCGGACTCAACCCCTACAAGCTCGGCTTCGAGCTGTGGACGCACGTGGAGCTGCGGGCGGCGCGCCGGGAGGTGCTCGACAAGCTGCTCCGCGTCGAGGGGGTGACGCCGGAGAACTTCCACTCGCGGGTCGACCTCGACGAGGTCGCGGACCTGCTCGAACCGGACCCGGCGATCGCGGGCGCCGGGCCGGCGACGCTCGACGAGCTCGCCGACCTCGCCGCCGCGGGCGATCCGCGCGTCGACGCCGAGGCGGTCGACCGGGCGCTGTCCGTCCGGAACGAGTCCGGCGGCGACGCCCCGAGCGACGGTGGGGACGAGATCGACGTCGAGCGGTACCCGTGGAAGCTGCTCACGCGCGAGGGGCTCGCCGAACGCCACTACGTCCTCTCGCGGCCGGAGCACCGCGGCGCGCTCCGGAACGTCTCCCGGGAGGCGCTCGAAGAGCAGGCGCGGTACCTGTTCGACGTCGACCGGTACGAGACGGTCGCGGCGGCGATCGACGACGTCGACCGCGCGGCCGGCTGGGAGCGCATGTTCGAGGTGCGCGAGAGCCACAACGACGTGACGTTCGTCGACGCGTTCCTCACCGACGAGTTCGTCCGGGAGGGGAACTACTTCACCTACGAGTACAGCCGAGCCGCCGAGGAGCACCGCGTCGCCAGCGTCGACGCCGACGACGTGCGGAAGAAGCTGCTCCTCCGGTTCACGAACTTCGGGAAGCCGACGATCGTCGTGCTGGACGGGAACTTCCGGAACCGGGGCGAGCTGCTCTTAGGCCACCGGTACAACGGGGTCGCGCTCGACGAAGAGCGCGCAACGGCGACGCTGAAGCGCGTCTTCGAGCTGTGGGGCCGGCCGGTGAACCTGGCGACGATCCGCGTCGAGTACGACGACGGAGCCGTCCGGCGCGCGAAGCGCCGCGGCGAGGAGCCCGAGGGCACCGAGGTCGGCGTGCGGTTCCAGTACGACGGCGGCGAGGTGACCGAACACGACCTCAACAAGGCGATCGAAGAGCGCATCGCCGCCGACGAGGTCGACTACGACACCAAGCCCGACGACTGGCTGGCGTGAGGCGCGAAACCGCCGACGGATTCGGCCGCCTCGGCGGTCCGGACCGACACTTATAGCCGTGGAGCGACAACCTCGGGCATGGACGCTCCGGAGACGGAGGGAGGCGAGCGCGAGACCGAACGCGCGGAGACCCTCCCGGAAGGGACGCCGCTCGCCTTCGCGGACCGCGACCCCGCGGCCCTCGACGACGCGACGGAGCTGTACCTGTTAGACCGGCACGCCGTCGGGGACGGCACCGTCCGGGTTCAGCTGATCGACTGGGAACGCGACGGCGATGTCGTCCTGGTCGCGTACGCCCTCCCGACCGGCGAGCGGCGACACGACCGGTACCGGTGGCCGACCGCGGGGCGATACGACGAGAGCGACTTCCTCGCGCTGGTCCGCGGGCTCGGCTATCCCCCGGCCGCTGCCGACCTCGTCGCCGGGGAGTTCGCCCGCGCGCGCAGCGAGAACGGCCGCTGGCGGATCGTCACCGGTCGACGGCCGGGACCGGTCGAGGGCAACGGTGCGGACGCGGGCAGTACCCGCACGGAGCGAGGCCGAAGCGACGGCGACACCGCTCGCGGCGCCGCCCGGCGAGAGACCGTCTCAGGGCTCCGGTCTCGTGTCCGGCGCGTCGACCCGATGGCGACGGGGATCGTCGCGGTGACGCTTTTCGTCCTCGCCGTCGGCCTCCCGGCGTCGCTCGCGACGGTGACGGGGGGCATCTCGGCCGCGCTGACGGCGCTCGGGGGTGCGCTGTTCGTCGGGGCGCTGGCGGCGCTGGGCCTGTCGATTGCCGTAGCGCCGTGACGGCCTCGGTGGGCGGACAGCCGAACCGCGGAAGGAGAGCCTACGACAGCGACGCGACCAGCTCCGACACCGCCGCGACCTCGTCTTCGTTGATCCCGTGGCCCATCCCCTCGTAGATCCGCTCGTCCACGTCGGCGCCGAGCGCCTCCAACACCGCTGTCGTCTCGTGGACTCGCTCCTCGGGAATGTGCGGGTCGACGTCGCTACAGCCGACGAACGCGGGCGTGCCGGCGAGCGGGCCCTCGTCGCCGTCCGCCGGCCCGCCCTCGCCGGATTCGACCGCGCCCGCGAGGTAGTCGTCGACGTCGACCGTCTCACCGATCAGGCCGCCGCTGAAGACGGCGAGCCCGCCGTAGCGGGTCGGGTTGCGGGCGACGAACTCGCTCGCGAGACACGCACCCTGCGAGAAGCCGCCGACGAGGACGCCGTCGCGGGCGATCCCGGCGTCGACCGCGCGATCGACCGCCGATCCGACCGCCCGGAGCCCGGAGCTCCGACCGGGCTCGTTGTCCGCGACCGGGGCGAGGAAAGAGTTCGGGTACCAGGTGTTGCCGGCCGCCGCGGGTGCGAGGATCGCGACCTCGCGGTCGCCGACCAACTGCTCGCCCAGGTCGACGACGCTGCGAGCGGTCGCGCCGCGGCCGTGGACGAGCACGAGCGCCGCGTCCGCGTCGTCGAGCGACGTTCCGGCCGTGACCAGCGGTTCGTCGCCGTGGGGGTCGTCCCCCGCGTGCGGTCCCGGAGAGCGGTCGGCCATCTCAGACCCCCACGCCGGCGTCGGCGTCCGGCAGGTCGTGTTTGTTCACGGGGAGTCCGAGCTCCTCGAGGGCCCCCTCCATGTGGCGGTCTTGGGCGAAGTCGGCGCCGTCCTCCTCGCGGAGGCGCTGCGCGGTCGCGAGCACTTCGCCCTTACGGTCGTCGGGAATCTCGTACTTGTCGGCCGACAGCTCGATGACGAGCCCGTTGTTGTCCTGAGTGTAAATCGAGTGGAAGATACCCCGGTCGAACACGTTGTACCCCTTCCCGGCCTCCTCGAGGGCCGCCATGATCTCCTCGTACTCGTCGGGTTCGACGCTGAAACACAGGTGGTGGACCGCCCCCGTGTTGACGCGCTGGCCGCGAGCGGACGCCCGCTCGTCGCTCACGAACACCGTGAGTATCCGGCCGTCGCCGGTGTCGAAGAAGAGGTGCGTCTGCGAGGGGTCGTCGAGGTTCGGCTGCCGCAACACGAGCGGCATCCCGAGCAGGTCGCGGTAAAAGGCGAGCGTGTCCTCCTCGTTGCTCCCCCAAACCGTAATGTGGTCGGTCCCGCTGGTGTGGAACGGTGCGTCCGGAAGCTCCGACGTGACCGGAGCCCGATTCTCGTCGCTCATACCGATCCGAAGGCGACCGAGCCGTATAAAATCGAGAGGGACAGGACCGTGACCGGCTGACACCGATGTTATCGGCGCGAGCGTTCGGCACGCTTCGTCGCCGTGCCCCGCGCGCCAGCAGCCGACGAACCACCGGATCGCGCGCTTCCGGTCCTCGTCCAGCGGTCGCAGTCGGTGAAATTTCAGGAAATTAACCCGAACAACGACCCGGGCCGACCGGAAATCAGTACCGCGACGGGATAAACGCCATCCCCGCGAGCAGTACCGAGGACAGCAGCGAGAGGACGAGTACGCGTGAAAGACCGCTGTTGTACTGGTTGAACCGATCCATCTCGGCGACTTGCGCCTCGTACGCCTCGATGTCCGTCGACATCCGAAGCGTCGACGCGTCGGGGAAGTGCGCGATGTAGTCCGTGTCGCCGAGCGTCACGACCGACTCCTGAGCGACGTCGATCGTCTCCGTCTGGGTCGCCTGCCACACGAGAACGGCGCCGTCGGCCGTCACCTCGTCGACGGTGACCGTCTGTCCGTTGTATTCGAGCGTCTCGCCCGTCGCGTACGAGCGTTCCTCGGGCTCGCGGAAGTACTCGTCGACGGGCACCAGCGTCCGCTCACCGGAACCGTCAGTCACCGCGACGTACTCGCCGTCGTCGAGGGTCACCGTCTGATTCTCGGCCGCGTCGTCGGCTTCGAGGATCGCCTGCCGGTCGAGCACCTCAACGAGGGTGAACTCGGTGGCGTTCCCCCCGGGGATCTCGACGCGCCAGTTGCGGTCGCCCACGGCGACCGTCGACCCGTTCGCCCACGTCTCGGACATCTCGGCGGTGTACTCGCGTTCGAGTGTCCCCGAAATCACCGTCGTCGCCGCACCGCCGTGCCCGCCGCCGCCTTCCTGCGTCTCCGAGATATCGGTTACCGTGTACGACTCTCCCCCAACTTCGATCGAATCTCCTTGAGAGACATCGATCTCCGGGTTCTCGAGCGCTATCTCCGGACTATCGGCCGTCGCGGTCAGCGCGCCCGCCACACCCGCGATGGCGAGGAACAGCGCGACGAACACGGCCACAGCGCGTCGTTGCATGGTTCACGCATGGGTCACCCAGTGTTTAACGGTTACTAAGCGGGTCAGTTCATGGGACCGATCACGACTGCCGAGTCCCGAAGAAAATTGAAAGCCAAGGGCCGGATTTGAACCGGCGTTGGGCGGCTCTGCAGGCCGCTGCGTCTGACCGGACTCTGCCACCTTGGCGCCAATCGCACCTACCGCTGTCGAGCGTTTAAGCCTAGCGGTCGGGTGCGGTTGCTCTGTGTATGAAAACAGCCCACGGACGTGCGGTCCGTGGGCTCGGGTGGGAGATCACTCCCGTATGAGTGGGCAGGCGGCGACTCGTGGTTCCCAGAGGATCGCTCACTCC